>JASJHC010000396.1:0-6912 GCA_033791245.1 Acidimicrobiia bacterium
CGCTGGTTGACCTCGATCTCGATGTCGAAGTTGGCGAGATCTTTGGCTTCCTTGGCCCCAACGGTGCTGGCAAGACCACGATGATTCGCACGATCCTGGACGAGATCCGTCCAACGTCGGGAAGCGCGACCGTCGCCGGCCTCGATAGCCACGCCAAGTCCGTCGAGATTCGCAAGCACATCGGCTACGTCCCTGGTGACCTGGCGATGTACCCGAACCTCACAGGTCGCGACACCATCACGTACTTCGCCAACCTGCGCGGAGGTGTCGACTGGGACTACGTCGAATCGCTGGCGGACCGGCTCGACGCCGACCTCACCAAGAAGGTTGGAGATCTCTCGTCGGGGAACCGACAGAAGGTCGGACTGATCCAAGCGTTCATGAACAAGCCGGATGTCCTGATCATGGATGAGCCAAGCTCCGGCCTCGACCCACTCGTGCAACGTGAATTTCAAACCATGATGCGGGAGGTGGTGGCCGACGGGCGTACCGTCTTCCTCTCCAGTCATACCCTGTCTGAAGTGCAGCGGGTCGCCGACCGAGTTGGCATCATCCGACGCGGCAAGCTCATCGCCGTCGAAGACGTGGCCGAACTGCGATCCAAGGCCATCCGCACCGTCAATCTGTACTTCGATGAGACCGTGGACGGATCGGTCTTCGAGCCACTGCCAGGTGTTCGCAGCGTGAAGGTAGAGAACCACCACGTCATTTTGTCTTTTGACGGCCAGATGGAGACGTTGCTCAAAGTGGCCGTCGAGCGATACAGCCTGCTCGACATATCGACCCATGAAGCCGATCTCGAAGAGATCTTCCTCACCTACTACGAGGAGGTATCAGCCTGATGCTCGCCACTGTCTTCACCAAGACCATCCGCGACCGCTGGCGGGGCGTGGCCATTGCGGTCGTGGCGCTCGCAGTGATGCTGCTGCTCGCAATGTCGGTCTACAGCAGCTTCGATTTCAGCATCTACGACGATCTACCCGAGGCGTTTCGGTCGCTGATGAGCATCCCAGAGAACGCCGATGCCGGGAGCCTGGCCATCGGCGTGCTCTACGGCATGTACGGAGCATTCACCCTCGCCGGCCTCGCCATCGCGATGGGATCAGCTTCTATTGCGGGTGAGGAGAAGGCCGGAACCATGGGTTTGCTGCTCGGCAACCCCAAGAGCCGGACCCACATCCTGCTCTCCAAGACAGCGAATCTGGTGGGCCTAATCGCCATAGGAACACTGATCCTGTGGGTCTCCGCATACCTGGTTTCGGGCTTTCTCGACGTTGATCTCGGCAACATGAGGGTCGGGGCCTACGCCTTCCACTTGTTTGCCAACACGCTTTTCTACGGAATGCTGGCAGTCGCCCTGGGGGCGTGGACCGGCAGCCGTGGCCTGGCATCGGGCGTACCCGCCGGCCTTATGCTTGTCGGGTTTATCGCGGTCGGCGTTCTCCCCCTCATCGATGGCTGGGAGAGCGTCGCCAAGGTATTCCCCTGGTACTACTTCGACGGTGCCGACCCGATGCGAAACGGCATCAGCGTCGGCCACATGACGGTTCTGCTCGGCGGCTCGATGGTCTTGGTCGCTCTGGCTTTTGTTGGGGTCAACAGGCGCGACCTCAAGGGGCAAACCGTCGGCACAACACTGCTCGACCGGCTGCGCGCTGATCCCAGGACCAGAAAGATCGTCGATCGGCTCGCAGGATCAGCCCGGGTCTCCCGGATCTGGATCAAGACCGCATCCGAACACCAGGGACTCCTGATCGTGACCGGCTACGTCATGTTCCTCCTCATGGGTGTCCTCATGGGCCCCTTGTACGCACTGATGGACACGACCTTGCTCGAGTATGCCGACCAGCTCCCAGAGGAGATGTGGGCGTTCGTCGGTTCAGCGGGTTCAGGGATGAGTACTCCCGAGGGCTTCTACGAGGTCGAGACGTTTGGCTTGATGGTGCCGATCTCCATCATGGTCGTAACCATCATCGTTGGGTCCCGCGGTCTTGCAGGCGAAGAAGCAAACCGCACCATGGGATTGCTTCTCTCCAACCCGATCAAACGTCGCACCGTTGTCCTCGAGAAGACCTACGCCATGGTCTCCCTGGCAGTCGCCGTTGGCTTTGCGATATGGGCCGGGGTGTACCTCGGCTCGGTGCTGGGCGGACTCGGGATCAGCCCGGCCAATATCGCCGCAGCGACGGCGCTAGGCACACTCGTTGGGCTCGTGTTCGGCGGGATAGCCCTTGTTCTGAGTGCGGCCACCGGCCGTATGCGCATAGCTACGTTCGGAACCATCGGCATAGCTCTGGTCGCCTACCTGGTCAACTCGATCGCAATCCTCAACGACACCATCGACTCGCTGGCTGCGCTGACCCCGTTCGACTACTACCTAACAAATCAGCCACTCAGCAACGGCATGGACTGGGGCAATGGCGCGGTACTCCTGATCGCTTTCATTGTGCTGGTGGCCGCAGCCGTGTGGCTCTTTGATCGGCGTGATCTGCGGCAAACTGGTTGACCAGCGATATCTTGCCAATCCCTGCTAGATAACGTAAATTATCGCTATCTAGCAGGGGTGGAGAATTCATTGTTTCGAGGTATCGACCCAGATAGGTTGATCGACTTGGCCAGGGTGCTCGAATCCCGAGCTATCGACATTCGGCACCAAACACGATCTGCTCTCGACATCCTTAGCCGCAACGGCCGCGACGCCGGCATCGTCGCAACGACGATGGGCCGCATCGACCACTGGGGAACCACCGCAAGTACCAACCTCCGCTGGCGAGCGGATGCCATCCAACACGGCCAGGGGGTGCGGTTCGATGTTCCAGCCATGATGCGGGCAGAGTTCGCCGCCGAAGCGGCTTTCTCGATCGACAATGTCGATCATGCTTTTCGGGAATGGCTGGCTGATCGCCAGGACCGCGAGCAACGCATCACCGGCGCAGTTGCCGACATCTCGTCGTGGCTCGACCAGGGATGGCTGGACTGGGACGTAACCAACGACGACCTGCACAACATCTCATCGACGCTCGCCACCTTGTCGGGGCCAGAGCTGGACTGGGTCATCGCCGAGCTATCGCTCACCCAGCTCAAGCGTTGGGTGCAAGAGATGGGCAACTCCATCAACGGGTTCTCCCTGGATGAAAAACGTCGGGTCTTTGATCTGTTGACGATCAACACGACAGGGACGACGCTTGGTCGAGTCCACGATGCCATCCTGGCAGGTGGCGACGGTGAGGACGCAATCGACCTTGGCATGGCCATCCGTACCCACTCGTCCGAGCAGACCATCGTTGATTTCGTGACCTACGCAGTTGGCCAGGACCTGAGCCGGCACCGGTACTCAGGCGTAGCACCGGCCCTTGCGGTCCAAGCGGTCAAGGACCCTCAAGCGGTCGACGCGATCACCCGTGCCATTATCACCGCCGGCGATGCACTAGCTCTGATCGCCGTCGACAGCCTGATCACTGCTCATGTCGAAGACACCGGCAATGCCTGTATTGACATCGATCCCCTCGCCTCTCTGATCACGCCGATCAGCAACGGAACCGACCCGGCGCTGCGGGCCGCCGCCTTCACAGCGATGGTGCGATTCACGACAGATGCCGATGGCCAGCTGCGAGCACTATTGGATGAGCGGCACGGCATATTCGATTCAACCGCGCATGACTTCCTCGGAACAACCCAGGAGGAGACGCCCGCCACCGACATCCTCAACGACGCCCAGGAACAGTTCCTTGCAGCGGCGACTCGCCTGCTCGCCTCCGATGCGAACGGAGTAGTTGCGGAACTAGCTACCGAACTCGATGAGGATGGTGCACTGACCACGTCCTATTTCCGCCAGCTGGTTGATTTGGGCCGTAGCGATGATCTGCACAGAGTCGTCACCGCATTACGGGGTGGAGACACTGTCGATTCAGCCAGATTTGCCGAGTACGGAACCGATCCGGACTACCCATACCCACACGCCCAGAATCTCGCATTCCTCGCCGGAGGCCTAAGCAACGCCCTCGCCGCGTATGCCGACGAGGCAAAGGCAGATATCGACGCCATCTCGATGGGAGCAGGTCTTGCGATTGCCTCCGTTGGCCCGGTCGCCGAAGGCCTGAGCTGGGCTGCGGCGACAGTGACCCCCATGCTCGGCGATGGCGCAATCAACTGGTTCGTAAGCAACAACGTCCAGGGCGACATCGATGAACACCGCGACGAGTTGATCGAGGTCGTCGCGACCCACCTCCAGCCTCTTTGTACCTTGGGGGGACCACCGGTTGAGCTGGGAGAGTCCGGGAGCTGGTGGGACTACCGCTTTCGCACCATCAGGCGCAGGAGCTAGTCCGACTCCGTGGGCAGCCGGCTACTGAGAGCTGACCGCGTTCACCATGACGATCGCAAACAGAACCAGAGCCAACACGTACGCCCAAATACTGATCCCCATCGCTATTGAGAGCCCGAGACCAAGAACGAGTCCGACGACCAGCGCCGGCACAAACGGCATCCCACTCAGCAGTAGCAGCGCCGCAAAGACAAGAGTGCCGCCGACGACCACTACGGGCCGTAGGGCAGGGTCGTCCATCGATGCGTTGCGGGCGGCATCGTGGCCGGCCCTTGTCTTCCACCAGCCTGGTTGCAGAGGAACCGGGTCCGCACTTGGATCGCGTGGTCCGGCGATGACGATCATCACAAACATGATGATTGCCATTTGGGCAAGGGGGGCGTTGGCCCGCCACTTCACTAAGTAGGCCACCAACAGGAACAGAGCGAGGACTGCAACAAGCACCAGCGGCTTGGCGCGCGGATCGTTTCCATCGGTCCTGAGGGCCAGTTTCCATCCAACCTTGGTCTTCCACCAGCCAGCGGTCAGGGTTTGCGGGGACTCAGGGTCTTCCATGCCCCAACCATAATCACCCAGAAAGCTCAGTCCTAGATGTTCAATTCCTCAGGAGTCGCCTCGCGGGCCAGCCACCACGTGCCCCCACCGACACACGATCGACACACCTCGTCGTTGACCGCATCGGAGTAGCTGCCCACCAGCGCACCGTCCTCAAAATGGCCTTCGTAAGTCCGATCGACGCCACAGGCGCCGTCACAGTCAGACAAGACCGCAAGGAAGGCGTGAAACGCAATGTCCTCACCATTGACGTCACAAGCACCGCTGCCGAGCATTCCCTCAGAGTGGACTGCACCGTCCAAAGTAAGCGAGTAATACACCTGATCGTCTTGGTCATGGGCAAACTCGAAATGCATTGCAACGGACTCTCCCGTGTCATCGCACATCTCTCCGGCCCAATCGCCATCGAGTAGATCCGAAATATCGAACTGCGGGGACTCCGCCGGCATCGTCGATAGCGCCGACAAAGGAGCAGGACCAGCGGCGGCCGGTGTTGCCGAACCGCCACCAATCAGCCACAGCGGTGCGGCCACGAGGACCAGGGACAGCCCGGCTCCAACCACGACTCCCCATAGCCCGGACTTCGATCGTGGCGAGAGTGTGGTGCAACGCCATCTGCTCCGGCTACGAAATCTCATCAGAACCTCCAGGTCACACCTATCCATCTCTAACTATGCGCCACCAAGATGCCCAAGACAAGACCCTACCTATCACACAAAGTCCCGATTCAGAGACCGATTTGTCACTTTCTTTGCCGCCCGATAGGCGCTATCTCGGTCCTTTACCTAAAGTAAACGCAACGAATCTCTTCCGGTCTACAAGTCGGAATGACGATCGCAGAAAGAAGGATCAATGAACCGTAGAAATTGGCGGTTGTTCGCAGTCCTCGCCCTGGCCCTGGCGCTTGTCGCCGCGGCGTGTGGTGGCGACGACGAGGACACCACAACCACAGCAGCAGCAGGCGGAAGCGAAACCACGGCGGCAGTGGTTGACGACGGCGAAGCGTTCAAGGTCGCATTCGTCCACGTCGGTCCCGTCGCTGACAAGGGCTGGTCGTGGGCACACGACCAGGGCATGCAGTATCTCGAAGAAAACATGAATGTCGAGACGACGTTCCTTGAGAGCATCCCCGAGGGCTCGGACTCACAGCGTGTATTTGAGGATCTTGCTGCCGACGGCAACATGCTCATCTTCGGCACATCGTTCGGCTACATGGATTCCATGCTGGCCGCAGCAGAGAACTTCCCGGAAGTCACCTTCATGCACGCCACTGGGTTCAAGGTGTCAGAGAACATGGGCAACTACTTCGGTGCCGCCGAAGAGGGCCGTTATCTGAGCGGAATGGCGGCAGGAGCCGCGACCGAATCCAACCAGATTGGCTATGTGGCTGCCTTCCCGATTCCCGAGGTGTTGCGCGGTATAAACGCTTTCACCCTCGGAGTCCGCGAGGTCAATCCTGATGCAACGGTCCAGGTTGTCTGGACGTCCACATGGTTTGATCCCCCGAAGGAAGGCGCTGCGGCTCAGTCGCTGCTCGACAGCGGGGCAGACGTTATTGCCATGCACCAGGACTCAGCCGCACCGGGCCAGGCCGCAGAAGCTGCCGGCGCCAAGTGGGTTGGCTACAACACCGACATGACCGAGTTCGCCCCGACTGCTTGGCTCACCGCAGCCATTTGGGATTGGGGCCCGTTCTACGTCGAGACCGCACAGGCTGTCCAGGCAGGTACGTTCGAACCAGGGTTCCAATACGGCCACATGGCTGACGGCATGGTTGACATTGCGCCTTACGGCGACTCTGTCGATGAAGCGACCAGAGCACTGATCGAAGAGCGCAAGGCGGAGATCATCGCCGGCACGTTCAGCGTGCTTCCCGACCCGATCGTGGACCAGGATGGCAACGAGCGCGAGCTCGGTGACATCTTCATCATGGACTACTTCGTCGAGGGCGTCGTCGGCTCTCCGGCCGGCTAGGTAGCCGTGTCCGACTCCACCGGTCAGTGGGTGATGGCCAAACGGCCTGAACCTCAGAC
>JASJHC010000397.1:0-7191 GCA_033791245.1 Acidimicrobiia bacterium
GTTACTTCGAGTTCTCTACTAATAGTCACTTTAAGTTGTCTTGTGGCATTGTAAAGGGTCGGGGGCCCCTGGCTCTGGAGTTCCGCCAAGTAACTCTAAGAGTTCCCTAACTCCCATGTAACTGGGCGAAGCCGAGTTCCCGCTGCCCCTACGGGCAGACTCGAGTTTCTGCGCAGCAGAAACTCGCAAGGAACGCCGCAGGCGTTCCCGCTATGCAGCTTCGATGGAGACGAGGTCGTGGCGACTGATCGACTCGGTGCCCGTGGCGCTGCGGAGCAACACCACACGCTCGCCGTAGTCGGCTTCCATGCCTAGATACTCTCCGACGGTTGCGCCGGTCCGAGTGGTTGCGGTATATGTCCACCCGCGACGCAGGTGGTTGAGGTTCAGTGCGCGGTAATGCGCGATTTCATGTGCCGTCATTCGGCACTCCTTTCATTTCAAGCAACGAGCCCACGAGGTTGTAGTTGTGGGATCGCTTGTCTAGAGGTGAGAACAGGCGAATTGACGCCCTGCTCTCTTATCGGTGATCAGGACCCGTACTTGCGGGGTTCTGCAAAACGAACAGTTAGGTCGCGGCCATCAATCTCGCTCCCGTGCAATGCTTCGATTGCACGACGAGCTGATCGTTGTGGCATGTCGACAAAGCCAAAGCCCTTCGACCGACCGGTTCGCTTGTCCATGATCACGCTGGAGTTATGGACCTTGCCAAACTCCTCGAATAGTGCCTGCAGCTCCTCGTCACCATGAGTCCATGGCAGGTTTGCTACGTACACGCTGTTGGGGCCAGTCTCGGTTGGCTTGCCGTTGCCATTGCCATTGCCGTTGCGGCTTGTGGCACCGTTGCGGTCGGCCCCACCGTTGCGGCTTGTGGCACCGTTGCGGTCGGCCCCACCGTTACGGCTTGTGGCACCGTTGCCATTGGCTGATCCGTTGTGGCGCTTCTCACCATGCTGACGCTTCTCGCCATGCCTGGCGGGACGGGCTGAAGACTGATCGGACCGTGAGCCCCTTGACCCACGCTCGCCGATGCGATGCCCGCCTTCCTTGAGATCAGAGAGCCGGAACTCGCTGATCGGAGCAGACAGATCGAGTTCACGCTGCATTCTGCCGACGGTGCGGCGCTGGTTGCCAGTCACAAAGCTGACCACCGTTCCGCTGGCGCCGGCACGAGCGGTACGGCCCGAGCGATGCAAGTAATCCTTGTAGTCCGCCGGCGGATCAAAGTGGATGACCGACTCGACGGCGTCGATATGGATGCCACGGGCGGCCACATCAGTCGCCACCAATGCCTGCGAGTTGTAAGACGAGAAGGAACGCAGTGCCCGATTACGCTGGTTCTGCGAAAGGCCACCATGCATGGCAACGGCCTGCACACCCTCTTTGGACAGCTGCTTGGCCAGCCGGTCGGCACCGCGACGGGTGCGGGTGAAGACGATAGAACGTCCACCTTCCTCAATGACCTCGGCGGTGTGCTGAAGACGGTCGTGGTTGCTGACCAGCCAGAAGTGATGACGAGCATCAATAGCCTGCTCTTCCACTCCCTCAGCTTCGTGACGAACCGGATCGCTCTGGAAGTCACGGGTCAGAATCGCAATGTCTCCGTCAAGAGTCGCTGAGTACAGCAACGTCTGGCGCTTCTTTGAAGTCTTGTGGAGGATCTTCTTTACGGAAGGCAAGAAACCCATATCGGCCATACGATCGGCCTCGTCGACAACGACGATATTGGCTTCGCTGAGATCGACGATCCGCTGTTCCATGAGGTCTTCGAGCCTGCCCGGTGTGGCCACCAGTACATCGACACCCTTGCGGAAGGCCTGCTTCTGCGGTCCGTACGAGACACCACCGTAGACAGCGAAAACGTGACGCTTCATTGCCTTGGCCGGACCGACCAGTTCACGCTTGATCTGTTCGGCGAGCTCACGAGTCGGCGCAAGGATCAGAGCCTTTGGCTTGTTCTTGTATGCCTTCTCGACGTTGGCGAGCAGCGGCAATCCGAAGGCGAGGGTCTTGCCGGATCCGGTCGGAGCCTTGCCCGACACATCCCGGCCGGCGAGGGCATCGGGAATGGTGGCTGCTTGCACCGGGAATGGTTCGGTGATGTCCATGTGGTTGAGAGCGCGAACCAATGGTTCAGGCAGCCCAAGTTGGGCGAACGTAGTCGTCATGATTTTTCTCCTGGTCCCAGGATGGGGGGAAGTAGTCGGTTGTATTCGGTCCTCGCTGGAACGTGCGGCGCTAATCGCCTAGGGGTTCAAGCTTCGGCCGAAGAGGCGGTCCAACCGTGTGAGAAAAAGCTGCCGTTAATCACCGATGAAGCGACGAAGCGCTGGCCTCCAATCGGTGAGGCAGGCGGAACAGTAACAGGTATCGCAGAGATGGCAACACCCGTTGATCGATGTCGGCCCTCTTACAGCCTCGGCAGACCAGGGCGAGCCATGACCTTGGCCAGCGGCATCAACGCCATCCACGACTGCTCGCGGGGCCGATGGGCATCGACCTCGATCATGTCGGGGAACTCCGTGAGCGGAGTGAACCGGATCTTGCCGTGCATAAGTCCGATGAACGCACTCGCCGGCGTATCAGACAACGCCTGGTCGATTAGGTACGTCAACGATTTGGAGGCAAGACGGGTGGTCTGGATCCGATCAAACGGCGAGGGATCACCACCCTGCTGGATGTGTCCCAGAATCGACTGCCGGACACTGAATAGACCCTCGCTCTCTCGCTCGAACAGTGCCTTAATGAAGCCGCTGTTGTAGACAGTGTCCGCATGCTCGCTGGTGATGACCAGTCCCAATCGCTTCCCATGACGAAACCCAGATTTGAGGTCGCTCACATCTGCCTCGAGATCACGCAGCGAGATACCCTCCTCGGGGAGGTAGACGCGCTCAGCACCAGTAGCCAGTCCGCTCATCAACGCCAGGTAGCCACAGTCACGGCCCATGACCTCGACGACAAAACAGCGGCCGGAGGCAACTGCCGACTGCTTGATCTTGTCAACGTCGGAGACGATGTTGTTGAGCGCAGTGTCAGCACCGATGGCGTGCTCTGAACCCGGCAGATCATTGTTGATCGCAGCGGGAAGACATACGACCGGGATCCGGAGCGCCGGGTGCTCATCGGCGTGTTCCTGCATCCGGTGGGCCGCCTGATAACCAGCCCAACCACCAATCATCAGGAGACCATCGAGCTGATGCTCCTCAATCTGTGCGGCGATGTCGGCGAAATGCCCGTTGCGGGGGAGATGACGGCTGGTCCCCAGTTCGGCACCGCCGCGTGAGGCCCACCCGTTGACACTCATCCAGTCCATCTCTTCGATGTCGCCGGCCTCAAGACCGCGAAAACCGTTGCGGATTCCGAACATCGTGTGCCCATTGTCGATACCAACCCTGACCGCAACCCGCACCGCAGGATTCATTCCAGGAGCGGGTGCTCCGGCATGGAGAATGCCAAGACGGAGACGGCGTTGCTCGGGATCGGGGGGATGAGGTTGGGCGCGCACCATAGTCTTGATCATCCGAAACGATTCGCCGAAGCTACCGCCGCGCATCTCCATTGCAGTCTCGTAGTCGTGCTCGGCAATCCGTTGCGCGACGGCATGAGTTTGCTCGACACATTCCATGAGCGGCGAGCTGACGATCTGGTGCTCTTTAAGCCCGATCAGCTGTGGCACATCACCAGGCGAAGTGAGGATCTGTTCGACCGCGGCGTAGCCGAGCACCGTGCTCAAGTATCGATCAAACGCGCTTGGCGCCCCGCCCCGCTGGACATGCCCGAGACTGGTGACCCTGGTGTCCTCCCCAAGTCGTTCCTCGATGGTCTCTTTGACGTGCTGGGCTGTGATGGGGTTGCCATGACGGTCTTGGGAACCTTCTGCGACGATGACGATGTTGAGTCGCCGACCGATCGAACGGCCCGCCTTGAGCGCATCGATCATCGAGTCTTCCCAGTTGTCCTCCTCGGGAGGATTCTCAGGAATCAGGACCCAGTTAGCCCCGGCCGCAACCGCGCTCATCAGCGCCAGATACCCACAGTTGCGGCCCATGACTTCGATGACAAAGGCCCGCTTGTGGCTGGATGCGGTGCTGTGGATCGCATCGATTGCTTCAGTGATCCGGTGCAGGGCAGTGTCGGCGCCGATGGTCATATCGGTCCCGAACATGTCGTTGTCGATCGAGCCGACCAAGCCAATCAATGTGAGACGACGGTGCGCCTCGGCCATGTCTTGTTCGATCTCACCTTCCGCGACGAGATCCTTCAGGTGACCCCGCCACTCTTCTCGAAAGAGATTGGCGCCGGTGAGGCTGCCATCGCCACCGATGACCACGAGTGCATCGATGCCCAGTTCGACCAGGTTCTTGGCCGCCTGGCGGCGACCCTCGGGAGTCCGGAACGCGTCGCAGCGGGCGGTTCCGAGCACCGTGCCACCTTGGTGGAGGATGCCACCGACCGACTCGGAAGTCGCCGGGGAGATCAGCTCGCCACCGTCTACGAGTCCCTGAAAGCCCTCGTAGACCGTATACACCTCGAGATCGGCGGCGAGTCCGGCACGGACAACAGCACGAACCGCGGCGTTCATCCCGGCGGCATCACCACCGCTGGTAAGCACGGCGAGGCTCTTGGCTCGCTGGGGGGTTCTGAGCATGTCGATCTCCTGGCGGTATCAATGAGGATTGTGAGAGGTAGCTGGAATACTGTCGGCATCTTCTGGCACAAGTGAACCGGTTCCATCGTCGGCGATATCGGCGGTTTGTGCAACTCCATGCCACCCGACCCATGTTATCGAGGTTCGCCCTGTGACAAGGCACTATTGGATAACAAAAGGGGTTTACCCATACGGGACAGTATGGTATTGTATAAACATGATGACTGAACCAGAGACCAAGAAACGAGGCAGACCGCGTGATCCAGCCGTCGACCAGGCAATCCTCGACGCCGCCCGATCCGTCGTGGCGCTCAAGGGATACACCGGTGCTTCGATGGATGAGATTGCCCGCAAAGCGGGTGTCGGCAAGGACACGTTGTACCGGCGTTTCAAATCAAAAGAAGATCTGGTTCTCCACCTCTTGATGGAGCTCTCAGAGCAGAACGTGCCAATCCCACAGCTCGACGATCCGCGCTATGCGCTGCTGGTCTTCCTGCAAGACATCGTGCGGGTAAATCTGCGCTCTGAGATTGGTTCGATCATCGCCGGCATCATCGGAGCCTCCGGACGCAACGAGCGGCTTGCCGAGGGATTCCAACAGTACTGGGAACAACGCAGATCGATCCCAGCAGCCATGGTGCGCCGGATTGTCCCCAGCTCCACGACTGACCACGAGGTCGAAGTGATTCTTGACCACATCCTCGGGCCCATCTACTACCGCATTCTTCTCACTGGCGCTCCAGTCACCGATGAGTACCTATGGGACCTCATCGGCACCATTCCCTGGTCGCCAGAAGAACAACTCAACAGAAACACATGAAAGAGACCCAAATGACTTCCCAAGAACACATATTCGCAGTGGTTGACCCCGCCCAGGACGGCGAGTCAACCGTCGACTTCGCCGAGCAGGTCGTTGACCGGGGCGGAAGAGCCACCGTTGTGGTGCTTCTCTCCCGCAAGATGGTCGATGAGGTCACCGCGTTTGCGGATGCGGAGAACCTCACCTACCCCGACGCCCACGAGATCATTGTCGAGAGACTGACCGAGAGTTATCTGGCACGCTTCGGTGGGGAAACCCACGTTGCGTTCGTGGCCGACAACTCAGACACCAACCGCCTTGTATTTAGCAGAGCAGCTCGCGATGCAGCTACCTCGGTGGCCATGCCACAACGGCTAGCCAAGCGGCGCGGTTGGAAGTCGTCCGTGTCCGGATCGCCGATCCCGGTGACCATCGCACCGCCAAAGGCGGCATAGACAAAGCACAGATTTCGGCTCTTCCTCCTCCCGAGCCGATGCCAGCGCCGTCGACCCACGGTCGGCGGCGTTGGTGCGTCTCCAGCTCCCTAGTACGGCATCTGCCCCGGATGCCAGTCTGCGATCGCACTAACCGGCGATACGAACCCGTCTGGCTTGACCGCCAGCACCGATCGATCGACGGTCGCCAGGACACGTTCTGCAGTGTTACCGATGATCAGCCCTGGTATCCCGGTCCGCGCCACGGTTCCCATCACTATGGCGTTCGGGTTGACGTCCTCGATCACGGCCGGGATCACATCCCCGGCATGGCCCTTGCGGATGTGAACATGAGCGGCCGCGGCGACGCCGTCGACCTGGTCCAGTAGACCGCGGAGACCCGCTTCAGCCGTCTGCCGCACTTCGCCACCCATCTCGTCGATCTCCGCAGTCGAATACGCCAGGCGAGGGCTGCGCAACATGGATTCGCCCTCGAGTCTCCAGGCGTGAACGACATGGAGTTCGCTGGCTGTGATGCGGGAAAGAGAGAACCCAAGTTCAAGCAGCCTTAGATTCAACTCGGCAGTGGTGTCTTCGATCGGGCCTATGGCAACAAGCAGCGCATCTGCCGTTGCCGACAGCGGCGAGTGCACCCAGACGGGGACCGGACATTTGCGCAGAAGGTGCATTGTCGTAGATGCCGATCCAAGGCCGATCTTTCGAATCGACGGCATCGGCACGGTGAGGACAATGTCGTGGCCGTACAGCCTCACCCTCTCGATGACCTCCAGATAAGAAGTCCCGCTAGCCACTTCGTAGTGCACGGGCACCTCGGTCTGGGGCGTAGCGGCTTTCAGTTCTTCAACCCTGGCATTCGCCATCAACCCAACGACATCGACCCTGCTGCTCCCCCGCATGCGATACCTGCGGCGCTCGGGAACTGCGTCGACAACCGAGAACACTGTGAGTGCGGCGTCATTGCGACGGGCAAGGTCCAACGCCGAATACAGCAGAGATCTCGTGGGCCCGTTGTCTTGCTCTGCAACAACGAGGATGTTCTTGAAGCGTTTCATCGGTTCCTCCGTTTCGTCGAGTAGCGGTTGACGACCACCATAACACGTATTATGTTTCGTGTCTCCGTTGGCGTACAATGGGGGAAACAGAGAGCCGGCACCGACGGCCTTACGCTCTCTCCGGCTGGGCAACGGCTGCGACGACCAGGTCCTCCAACTTGGCCACATCCGCCCGGACCGTTGCGACCGACTCGAAATGCAGCACATGGACATAAAGCACGAGCGGCCCCTCGGTAA
>JASJHC010000398.1:0-3250 GCA_033791245.1 Acidimicrobiia bacterium
GATCTGGCTGTTGATCGGGCCGCCCTGGGAGAAGGGGAAGACAGCCTTGTCGATAGCCTTGGCGAACTTCTCGCGGCTCAGGATCAGTCCACCGCGCGGGCCGCGCAGTGCCTTGTGGGTGGTGGCGGTCACGATGTCGGCGTGCGGCACCGGGTTGGGGTGAGCGCTACCGGCGATAAGTCCGATGATGTGAGCGGCGTCCACAAGGAAGATGGCATCTACCTCGTCAGCGATCTGACGGAATACAGCCCAGTCGATGAACTGTGAGTAGGCCGAATAACCGGCAACGATCATCTTGGGACGGTGCTCCTTGGCCAGGCGGCGCACCTCCTCGAGATCGATCTGCTCAGTCTCCGGATCCACCCCGTAGGCGACGAAATTGAAGAGCTTCCCGGAGAAGTTGACCGGCGAGCCGTGGGTGAGATGACCACCCTGATCCAGGGACATACCGAGGATGGTGTCACCCGGTTCCAGCACAGACATGTAGGCGGCCATGTTCGCCTGCGAGCCGCTGTGTGCTTGCACGTTTGCGTGCTCCGCCGAGAAGAGCCGTTTGGCGCGATCGATGGCCAGGTTCTCTACCTCGTCAATGACTTGGCAGCCCTCGTAGTAGCGACGGCCCGGGTATCCCTCCGAATATTTGTTCGACAATACCGAGCCAGAGGCTTGCATCATTGCATAGGAGATGTAGTTCTCAGAGGCGATCAGATGAATCTGAGATCGCTGCCGACCTACTTCCTTTTTGATCAGCTGTGCAAGCTGCGGATCTACCTGTTCGATTGGTCGCATGTCCGACATCGCGTGTTTCCCTTTGGGCCTCGGAGGCTGATGCGATCGGAGCCTTGTTGGCGTGCCGCGTCATCATTGCGTCCTGGAGATGTTCCGGGCGACAGTAGCAGTGGGATGAGCCCGTGCGCGATCACGAGCCGCCGACCTAGGTGAACCGATATTCGGAAAAGTCAGATGTCCCGAACCGGACCGTCGCGCAAAACCAGAGGCGAGGGTTCGGTGAGGTCGATGATCGTCGACGCCTGCCCGCCCTTGGCCTTCCCCTCCAGGTACACCGAGACCGCGTCCCCAAACAAGTCACGGGCATCAAGATCGTTGAGCACGGACTCGTTACCAGCGATGTTTGCCGACGTCACCGCCAATGGCCCGTAGGCCTCGAGAAGCTCCAAAGCAACGGGATGGTTGGGACACCGCAAACCAACCGTGCGTCGTCCGGCGTGACCGAGCCACTTTGGTGCTGACGGAAGACGCGGTAACACCAGGGTTAGAGCACCCGGCCAGTGCAAGTCGGCAAGATCAAGCGCACGATCCGAAAGCGAGGCGATCGTCATCCCCTGCTCGAGCGATGCCACCAGGATCGCTAGGGGCTTGTTGGAGGGCCTCCCCTTCAGATCAAAGATGGCTCCAAGTGCGTCCTCACGAAACGGATCCGCTGCTAGGCCGTAGAGCGTATCCGTCGGAACACCGACGATCTCGCCATTCCTGAGTGCGGCAATCGCTTGCTCGATCGACATGCTTGCTCCCTTTTAACGGCTCACTATCAAGTTAGTGCAGTTCGACACGCATTGGTGCGCATCCGACAACGAATCGGTCGCGACCAGTCAGATCCTTCTCGATCTTGGGGTCGAAGAGGCGAAAGATCTCCAGACAGGCCGTCCCTTGGCTCTCTCCGATCTCACAGATAATGGCTGCTCCCGGCCTTAGCCAATCTCCGGCCTCAGCAGCGATACGGCCCAGGATCTCAAGTCCGTTGTCCTTGGCAACGAGAGCCTCCGTTGGCTCGTGGTCGCGTACTTCTGGAGGGAGCAGCTCGAACTCGGACTCGGCAATGTAAGGCGGATTTGAAACGATCAAATCAACCTGACCGCGAAGGCTATTCGGCAGCGCCCCAAGAAGGTCCCCGGCCACAAACCCGACCGCAAGGTCGAGCCGAGCGGCGTTGCCAACTGCGAGCTCAAGCGCTTCACGAGAAAGATCGCAACCGATGACAGACGAATCTGGACGAACCCACTTCATTGCAAGCGCCAGATTTCCGCTCCCTGTACAAACATCAACGATCTTTGGCTCATTGATGTCGGCAACAAGATCGACCGCAAGCTCCCAGAGATGTTCTGTCTCCGGACGCGGGATGAGCGCTCGTGGGTCGATCTGCAGCTCTATCGGGCCGAACTGAACGGTGCCCTCGATGTACTGCAGTGGCTCGCCTCGCCGCCGTCGTCGTACATAACCGCGGAAGCGGTCCGCCACCACCTCTGCCACAACCGGGTCACCAACTAGCCAAACAGCACCCGCATCCGCGGCCAGCAGCACCAGCCTGCGGACCTCATGGTCCGCAAGATCAGGGACTTCTGCCAGTAGCGATGAAACTCTTATCTCCATAGTGTGTCTGAACATAGACCCTTTGGGTGTGCGTGACCGGGCGGGCTGCCGCTCGGTTTTGTGCATTTTCAAGGTTATTGAGGGGACAACCTAGGAAGGCAACCAATGGTATCTAGACATGAGCGGCTGCTTCGGATAACGGAACGCACGATTGCACGCGGTGTGAAGAACCGCTCTGGGCAGCTTCGCATCGAGGACGATCGCCTTGATGGTGCGTTCATAACGGTTGATGGAAGCAAGGTTATTGATTTCGGCTCGTGCTCGTATCTCGGGCTCAATCGTTCCCCCGCGCTCAAGGAAGCGGCAGTTGACGCCGTCGAGCGATTCGGGACCGGCCACTCTTCATCGCCGATGTATACCGCGCTAGGCATGTATTCCCAGCTGGAAGAACGATTGGAGCGAATGCTCGGCGCATCGGTTGTGGTCGCTCCAACCACCACTCTTGGCCACCTTGGGGCGCTCCCAGTGTTGGCGGGACCTGCCGATCTCGTACTGATGGATCAGCACTCTCACGCATCGCTGCACCTGGCCGCTGACGTGCTCAGGGGCCGCGGGGTCACCCTCGATCTGCTTCCTCACAATGACGTGGCCGCTCTTGAAGCCCGACTCGGCAACGACGCGGGCCAATACGAAAAGGTCTGGTATGCCGCAGACGGCATCTACTCCATGTTCGGCGATCTTGCTCCTGTTGAGCTGATCCATCCGTTGCTCGATGAGTACACCAACCTTCACCTCTACTACGACGATGCCCATGGCTTCGGTTGGCTGCGTGCCTCTGCAATGGCTAGTTCGAGAAGCGAATCAGCTGCGGCGTACTCGCCAAGATCGTACCTGAGAACACCTAGAAAATAGCGGTAGCTAT
>JASJHC010000399.1:0-3824 GCA_033791245.1 Acidimicrobiia bacterium
CCCGTGGGTCAACCATCAAAAGGAGTTCGCCACCGCAACGATCCTCCCCCCAGGTGATGCCGCCATCCGCGATGGTGCTCTGGCGATGGCTCACACCGTTATCGATGTGGCCGTCGGCGACCGCTGGAACGAGCTGCGCACCATCGAGAAATAGGACCTCTGTTCTTGCGTACACCACGCCGAAATGGCGGCACCAGATACGCAAGAACGGTCGGTACTCGCCGCTTGCTGGTTCTTGCGTACGGAGCGCCGGTATCCCGGCGCCAGATACGCAAGAACAGGAAAGGTCGGTTGGGGTGGTAGCCAAGACCAACGCCCTTCGCATCATCGCCCAGGCGGGGATCGACTTTGAGGTGCGCGAGTACTCACTCGCAATGGATGAGTTCACTGCCGAACGTGTTGCCGACCTGGTCGGGATGCCATCCGACCAGGTCTTCAAGACTCTGGTTGCCGTCGGCAAACGCAATGGCCCCTGCTTTGCAGCCATTCCAGCCAACACGGAACTCGACCTCAAGCAGCTTGCCGCCGCCCACGGCGAACGAAAGATCCGTCTCGCTTCCCTCAAGGAAGTCCTCCCCCTAACCGGCTACCAACGTGGTGCGGTAACCGCCATCGGAGCCAAGAAGCCGTTTCCCGTCTACCTAGACGAAGTAGCCGAACTCTTCGACGAAATCGCCATCTCCGCAGGAGCCAACGGAGTCCAAGTGCTCTTGAAGACCGCCAGCTACATCAGTTTGACCAAGGCAGCAATAGCCTCGCTCGGCGTCTAGCCCAGGGAGGCTGATATCCAGCACGACCCCTCAGCGTTCCCCCCGAAAGCGGGACTGAAGCAGTGGGGGTGTTTGAGGGGGCGGCCCTTGTGCCGGCCCGTCGACCTGGAAGGGAAGGCTCCGCCTGACCGCCCGGAAAGAGCGCGGCGAAGCCGCTCGAATACGGAGCCGTGCCCAAAGGGCCACGGCGGAGAACCTCGGGCGAAACCTGTTTCGCCCGAAAACCCTAGAGGATCTGCGAGAGGAACAGCTTGGTGCGGTCGTGCTGGGGATTGGTGAAGAAGTGCTCTGGAGTGCCGTCTTCGACGATGGTTCCGTAGTCGAAGAACAGGACGCGGTCAGCGACCTCACGGGCAAAACCCATCTCGTGGGTGACCACGATCATGGTCATGCCGGATAGGGCAAGCTCTTTCATCACGTCGAGCACTTCTTTGATCATCTCAGGATCGAGCGCAGAGGTTGGCTCGTCGAAGAGCATCACCTTTGGTTTCATCGCCAGCGCTCGGGCAATAGCCACTCGCTGCTGCTGGCCACCCGACAGCTGCCCGGGGTATTTGTTGGCCTGCTCAGGAATGCCGACTCGCTCCAGCAACTCCATTGCCTGCGATTCTGCATCGCCTCTGGGCAGCTTTCGAACCCATTGCGGAGCAAGAGTGATGTTGTCCACCACCGTGAGATGCGGGAATAGGTTGAACTGCTGGAAGACCATCCCGACCTCAGAGCGGATCTTCTCGACATTCTTGATGTCGTTCGTCAACTCAATGCCGTCGACAACGATGGAGCCTTCCTGATGAGCTTCGAGTCGATTGATACATCGGATGAAGGTTGACTTACCGGATCCCGAGGGCCCGATGATGACGACCACCTCGCGCTCCTTAACGCGAGTGGTCACCCCCTTCAACGCCTGGAAGTCGCCGAACCATTTACTCACTCCATCGGCGATGATGATGTCGCTATCGCCGACTCTGTGACCGTTTCCTTCCATCGCTACCTCCTCGGGCAACACTATCGCTCTCCCACGCCGAGCTTCCGCTCGAGCCGCTGGCTAGCCCGGGAGAAAGTGAAGGTGAACATCCAATACACGAACGCAACAAACAGAAGGTTCTCGCGCTGGCTCCCCACGAACGAGGGCTGACCGGGCACGACCTTCTGGGCCACCGCCAGGATTTCTGTCAGGCCGATGATGAATACCAATGAGGTGTCCTTGAAGATAGCGATCGCCTGACCAACGAGGGCCGGGATCACCGCCCGCAGCGCCTGCGGGAGAACAATGAGCAATGTCATCTGGACCGTGTTCAACCCAACCGCCTTGGCGGCCTCGTATTGGCCCTTCGAGATCGACTGCAGGCCACCGCGGACATTCTCCGCCAAGTAGGCGGCGCCAAACAACGAGACGGCGACCAACGCCCGAATCACCGGATCGATTCGAATCTCGCCTGGTAGGAATAGCGGAAGGAAGAGGGCTCCAAAGAACAGGATCGTGATGAGGGGAACACCTCGCACCACCTCGATGTATGCCGTCGACACGACGCGGAATATCGGCATCGTTGAGGTTCGACCCAGCGCAAGCAATATCCCAAGGGGGAAGGCAACGAGCAAACCCACGACCGACAACAAGAGCGTCAGTAACAACCCGCCGATGAAGTTCGTTTGGATCACTAAACCCGATCCGGAGGTGGCTGCCGCTAAGAAGAAGGCCATGACAGAGGCAGCACCGATCCATCCGACAATCATCCCACGACGGGACTCCGTGCTTCCACCGAATGACGGTGCTGCGATCGCCCACAGCGCCAGGACCAACAACGGGATGCGCACCTTGAAGAGCGGCAGCCACGGCCATGTTGCCACCAGCGGGGTCCACACCACAATCATTGCCAGCACCGTGATCACGGCAGTGGCACCTCCCATGGTGGTCCGCTTCGGGTGGGTCACCACCCACAGCAGAATTGCCCCTCCGATGGTGAAGGCAAGCCAGATCGGCAAATCCTCACTGACAATCGTGTCCCATTCCCATGACGGAGCGCGCAGTATTACCAGGTAGATCAGCGGGACGGAGAGCAACCACAATCCGACGAGGCTCGACTGGAAACGCCGCAACCGCACCCTCAAACTGAGCCACACGCCGAAGAGGTAGCTCGCAATAACGAGGGCGAACTCGATAGTCAGCGGGATGGTTGTGGTTGACGCGATCTCCATCGGATCGATCAATGTCGGAAGGATCCACAGAGCAGCAAGGGCCGACGCAAACAGGACCGCGACAGTACCGAGGAGTGGCACCATCCTCCCCGCAGGCACGGCTTTCCACGCGAGATACGCCGACACCAGAAGAACTAGCCCGACAAGCAACCCGATCATCCGAATGCCACTTGACACCGGGGAGAGCAAGGCGAGAACCAACAAGACTGCGCCTGCAGCGGCACCGCTTCGCATCAACTTGGACACAGCGACTTGCGGTCGACCAGCCCAGGCAGCCACCGACAACCCGGTCAGGACCACCACAATTCCAAGCGCCATCCACACTCGCCAGTAGTCCTGCTCCGGGTAGGCGAAGGTGGCGTAGAGGCGTATGTTGGAAACAACCGCGTTCCACTGTCGTTCGGGAGCAAAGACGAAGCTGAGGACACCGACCAGCGCCCCGAGGATCCCCGCAGCCACGACAAAGGTGAGGGTGGTGTTCCACCACGAAGAGAACAAGTTGTCCTTCACCCAACGCATCGGGTGCAGCGTGGTCGAAGGCGGTGCCTCCGGTTCGTCGAACTCAGTGGTAATCGACATCTACCTCTCCACCAGTTGCATCCGACGATTGAAGTAATTGACGATAGAAGAGATCGTCAGGCTCACCATGAGATAGAACGCCATCCAGAAAAGGATGATCTGTACGGACACGCCGCGTTGGTTGAAGACGGTCTGGCCAACAGCGACTACTTCGGGAAAAGCAACCGCGACACCGAGCGACGTGTTCTTGGCAAGGTTCAGGTACTGATTGCCGAGCGGAGGCAAGATGATCCGGAAGGCCTGGGGCAGGATGATCAGCCGTCGCAGCTGGCTCCGGCG
>JASJHC010000400.1:0-6724 GCA_033791245.1 Acidimicrobiia bacterium
GCCCCCCCTGGCCCCTCCAAACCAACCAATTCGCCCCCCCGCCGGGCACAGCGTGGGGGCGGGGGCGCCGGCGGGGCGTCCCCGCCCCCCCCGCCCCCCCCAGACGCAGTCATGGTTACAGCTCTTTGCGGCCGGAGAGGGCTCGACCGAGCGTGATCTCATCGGCGTAGTCAAGGTCACCACCAACGGGAAGACCGCTGGCCAAACGCGACACTTTCACGCCTAGTGGCTTGAGGAGCCGGGCTATGTAGAGCGCGGTTGTGTCGCCTTCGACAGTCGGGTTGGTTGCAGCGATCACTTCGCTAACCGACTCGGACTCGATCCGGGCAACCAGCTCCCGCATCCGCAGCTGATCCGGGCCGATCCCCGCAATCGGAGATATCGCACCGCCAAGAACGTGATAGCGACCGCGGAACTCCTGGGTGCGCTCTAGGACCGAGATGTCCTGGGCCCGCTCTACGACACAGACCGAGGTCGGGTCGCGCCGCAGATCACGACAGATCGAGCACTCCACTTCCGCAGTGATATTGAAACACCGGCTACAGAGACGTACCTGCTTGCGCATATCAATGATGGCATTGCCGAGGCGTTCCGCATCTGCCTCCTCGATATTGAGGAGATGGAAAGCCAACCGCTGCGCGCTCTTCCGGCCAACGCCGGGCAGGCGCGCTAGCTCATCGACCAACCTCTGTACTGGCGGTTCATACATCAGCCGAGGAGACCGCCGAGGTCTAGACCTCCGGCAAGGCCACCCATCGCAGCACCAGCATCGTCGGCCGCCATCTTGAGCGCCGCGTTTACTGCAGCCACGACAAGGTCACCGGCCATCTCGGGATCGTCAGGGTCAAGGACCGCTGGCTCGAACTCGACAGAAACCACGTCTCCTGAACCGCGCACCACAGCCTTGACCACGCCACCACCGGCAGTGGCTTCATAGGTCCGGTCGGCGAGATCGGTCTGCGCCTTCTGCATCTCTTCTTGCATCTTTTGCGCTTGCTGCATGAGCGCACGCATGTCTTTTGGCATTTTTCCCATGCGCAGAGGGTAGATGACTCAGCGAGATCTCGGGGGCGCTCCACTGTCTGGCGTCCCTGAGCGCCGGATACGGCGCCACAGGACGCCAGACACCGTTTCAGTCGTCAGTTATCGACTACTTCGCCACCGAGGATGTCGACGACAAGGTTGGTGGGGTCGTTGGAGCCGTCATCCTCTGTTTCGAGCGAGTCCTTATCGGGCGCTCGGGTTGGTTCGGGAGCGGGTGCGACCGCCGCGGCGCCATCTTTGGCGCGGAACGCCACTTCGGTGGCAACGCCGACGAACTCGGATGCGGCCTGGGAAAGAAGCTGGTGAAGCGGCTTGTCGGCGCGCAATCTCTCGAGATGAAAAGGCAGGTGGCTGGGCAGCTCAAACGTCACCGTGTTTCCGTCAACGGCGCAGGGTTGAGCCTCGACAAGAAGAGCGTGCTTGGACGGTCCCGCCAAGTCCCGCATCCGTGCCGCGATGGCTGGCCAAGCAGACTCATACGTGGCAATGTCCAGGTCCTTGGCTGGTGGAACACTTGCGGCAACAGGTGCCGCGGTTGGCTCGGTCGCCGGCTCCGGCGCGGCAGGTGCCACTGGCTTTGTGGCCGCCGTCGGCTGTTGTGGTGCGGCTGGCGCTGCAGCTGGTTTGGCCTTCACGACCGGTTCCGCGGCTGTTGCCTTGACCGGTTCCGCCGCGACGGGTGTGGTTGGGGGTGCGGCGACAGGTGCGCCTTGTGGCCGCTTCTCGAGACGTTCCAACCGCACGTTGAGAGCTTCGGCGTCAATGGCGACCTCGGGACGGGTGAGGCGGATAAGGGTCAGTTCGGTAACGAGGCGCTCTTCTCGCCCTTGCCGGAGATGAAGCAATGCTTCGGACAGTTGGTCAACAGCGCGGAACACATCGGCGGCGGAAAGTACTTTGGCCTGACGGCGCCACTCATCGAGCACATCGGCAGGCTCGTCAGCTATCTCCTCGAGATTTGGGGCGTACTGTGCAAGAAATACACCACGGAAGAACCCCATCGCTTCCGCAACAAACCGCCGCAGGTCACCACCTCTGGCGGCCAACTCTGAAACAAGCGTCAGAGCAGCGGGGGCATCCTGGTTGGCGATCGCCGTTGCCAATCTGGTGAAAGCGTCACGGTCGGCAAGCCCTAGCGCACGTGCCACAGTCTCGGATCCGACGGACCCACCACCCAATGCAGCAACTTGTTCGAGAAGGCTCAGCGCATCACGGACCGACCCCTTGGCATGGGTAGCGACGCTGGCCAGCCCATCGGCGCTCACCTCAAACTGCTCACGTCGTGAAATATCGGCAAGGTGATCGATCAACACTTCCACGGGAACCGGAAGGAAATCGAACCGCTGCGCCCGGCTCCGGATCGTGTCGAGGAGCTTGTACGGCTCGGTAGTGGCCAAAACGAAGATTACGTGTTCGGGGGGTTCTTCCAGAGTCTTCAGCAGAGCGTTACCGGCGGCACGAGACAACATGTGTGCCTCATCCAGGATGTAGATCTTGTGTGCACCCCCGGCTACAGCAACCGTCCCCACATTTGCCCTGATCTCCCGTACGTCTTCCACCTTGTTGTGGGAAGCGGCATCCAACTCGATGACATCGAGCGAATTACCCTCGGTGACCGCGACACATGAAACGCACTCGTTGCACGGTTCGCCCTCTGCAGAGCGGTTGGGACAGTTCAGCGCCTTGGCCAAAAGCCGCGCCGTTGACGTCTTCCCTGTGCCCCGTGGCCCTGCAAAAAGGTATGCATGGGCAATCTTGCTCTCGACCACTTCACGGGCAAGGGTCAAGGTGACGTGGTCCTGTCCGACCATCTCGTCGAACCTCTGTGGCCGGTATTTGCGGTAAAGCGCCTGGTAGTCCATTGACGGCGATGGTACCCGAGCCCAGTGACATCCCGCAGCGAAATGACACACATGTCATTTACTTCGGCTTACCCTCCCCTTGTGAGCACCCCCCAAGACCGTTCCTCCGGACCGGCTACGACAATCGGCAGAGCGGCATTTCTTCTGGCTGCGGTCATCTTTGTGATTTCTTCGACAGCCGCAGTCGCCGGTCTCGAAGACCTTCCTGAGCCGAGGATCACAGCTCTCGCAGCAACACCGACAACAGTTGCGGCCGCAGTCACTGCGCAGCTCACCGGGTTCGAGGCTCCTATCGACCCCAACCAATGCGATCCCCTTATCGCCGACGCTTGTGACGAGCCGGTTACACCAGCACCGATTCCAGTGCTTGACGTTGACACAATCACCGCATGCGCCACTGGGCAAGACCAGGCTCCCAGTGGGGTATTTGCCATTGTGCCCGGCACCGCAGGGGACCCCGCCTCCGACAACACTGTGCGCCTGCGAGTCGAGGTGGAAGAAGGACTCGCCGTCGATCCTGTGTGCTTTGCGGAGACCGCACTCGCCATCCTCAGCGATGAGCGAGGCTGGGGGTCGATCGACAATATCGACTTCGCCAGAGTCGACGATGACAGCTACGACCTAAGACTCATCCTCGCCTCGCCGGCAGCCACGGACACACATTGCTACCCGGCTCGCACCGCAGGTAGGTACTCGTGCCGCAACGGCGAGAAAGTCATCATCAACCTCATGAGATGGAACTCAGGGACCGATGACTATGCAGACGACCTCACCACATATCGGCACTACCTGCTCAACCATGAGGTAGGGCACTTCCTGGGGAGAGGTCACCTGACCTGCCAAGTACCAGGAGCACCAGCGCCGGTGATGATGCAGCAGACCAAAGGACTCGGGGACTGTCTCCCCAACGGATGGCCGACGGAGGTCGAACGATGAGAATCCGCCTAGGAATCGACCTCGACGGTGTTGTCGCCAAGTTCATCGACGGTTGGATGACGCGATACAACCTGGAATTCGGTACCCACTTGACTGCGGACCTTGTCGACCACTGGGATGCGGCCCACGACCTAACCCATTTCGATGACATGAACGACTTCTGGCAATGGGCGGGCGCGGACGGCAACGGCCCAACCGTGTTCCGTAGCCTGGACACCTACCCGGGCGCACTAGAGACCCTTGATGAACTGGCAGCCTGCCACGACATCGTCATTCTTACGATGAAACCCGATTGGGCTGGACCCGATACGTTTGCGTGGCTCGCCGACAATCGGATCTGCACCCGAGAAGTCCACCTGATTCGCAAGAAGTGGGAGGTCGACTGCGGCATCTACCTCGATGATTCTCCGTTCGTGCTTCCGAAGCTGGTGGAAAAGCGCCCCGATTCGATCGTTTGCAGATTTGTCCGGCCATGGAACGAGCCCGTCACGGGAGCAATCGACATTCACGATTGGGACGAGTTCCGGTCGCTCGTGGTCCGTGAGAACGACGACCGCGATTGCGTCAAGCGCAAGTGAAAGCCGCCATGGGCATGACGGTCGACGACGAAGTTCAGCGCTGCCATCAGCACTGCGACCACAACTAGGAACGGGCCGAGAGATTCCAAGCCTGTCGAGTCGACAAACCGCGCGGCAATCCACGGCACCACAGCCGTCCCCGCGCTGGCGGCAGCGACCTGATATCCGATTACTACGGGAGCTCTTCGTTCGCCGACCCAGCTCGGCGTAAGCGCAACCAGTGTCGGGAACACCCCAGCAACACTCGCACCCATCAACGGCAGGCCAAGCAGTCCCCAGCCCGCTGGGTTCCACCAGAAGAGTGCAGCACCAACAATCGCCCCAGACATACTGAGATGAAGAACAGTGCGACCGCTGATCTTGTCGCCGATGACACCCAGGAGCAGCCTTCCCCCGGTTAGGCCACCCCAGTACAACGCCACCCATATCCCAGCGACAAATTCAGTGACACCGCGGCCCTCAGTCAGGGCTGAATATGCCCACTGCCCCGCGGTGACTTCGAAGCCGACGTTGAGAAAGAACAAGGCGAGCAATCCGGCTACCGATCCGTTTACCCTCGATACGCCCGTCCCCGGCACGGTCTCCTGTGGACCTTCCGGCCAACCCTTCCGCACCATGAACACCGTCACCAACAGAGCGGCTTCGACGGCGGCAAGAATCAGATATGTCCAACGCCAAGAAAGCCCTCGTGCCAGCACGGTCGTAACCAATACCGGGCCCGTCGTCGCACCTACACCAAAGCTGGCGTGGAGAAGATTCATGGTCCGGGTGCCGTGGTTGAGTGCCACGTAGGAGTTGACTACGGCATCAACCAAGCCGCTGGTGAAACCCAGCCCGACAGATGACATCAGAAGAAATAGCCACGCCTGGGCCACGCCATAGCTGACCAGGGAGACGGTACCGAGGGCCATCGTGGCGACAAGCAACCTGCCGGTGCCAAACCTTTTCATTAGAGGCCCCGCCGCAAGACCGGCCAAGAAATATCCTCCCGTCCCTATCGCCAACAGGACACCAAGATCCGCCAGCGGTCGGGAAAGATCGGTTTTGATCGATGGCCAGG
This sequence comes from Acidimicrobiia bacterium, assembly GCA_033791245.1. Classification (GTDB taxonomy): domain Bacteria; phylum Actinomycetota; class Acidimicrobiia; order Spongiisociales; family UBA5794; genus JAAETI01. The sequence continues at coordinate 5,481 of JASJHC010000400.1, forward strand.
CGACGCCTAGAACGCTCTGCGCAATGCCAAGGCCGACGAAGACCGCAAAAGCAACTGAGATCAGTCTGCGGCTGTGGGTCTTGTTGAGCATCGGCGGAGGTTACATCGCAGAGCTCGAAACAGATCGGCCCCACCGGTGCAGCTCGCGAAAAAGGGCCATCTCGAATGTGCGCAAGCGTCGCGCATGTCTAAAGTTGTGCTGCAAGCGAGTGAAACACACATGGGCTATCCAAAGGGAGTGCATTCGCAATGACTGTTCGCAAGATATTGGCGTTGCTTGCCGTATTGGCACTGTTCGTGGCCGCCTGTGGAGACAGCGATGACTCTTCAGACACCACCGAACCAGCAGCGACTGAAACAACCGCAGCTCCAACAACAGCTGCACCGACAACAACTGAGGCGCCGGCAACGACGACCGCAGCACCAGCACCGACTATCGGCACAACCGATAGCCCGATCCAGGTTCTGTTTGTCCCGTCAGTGAGCGCCGAAGAGATCATCGCCGGTGGCGATCTTCTCAAAGAAGCGTTGAACGCAACGACCGGTCTCGAATTCGAGGTCTCAGTCGGTACGTCATACGCATCGACAATCGAAGAGATGTGCGCATCTCCCGACAACACCATCGGGTTCATCCCGGCCCAGGGCTATGTCCTGGCCAGCGACCTCTGTGGCGTTGATATCCAGCTGAAGTCCCTCCGGTTCGGTTTCACCGAGTACTGGACAGAGTTCATCGTGCCTCGCGACAGCGATGCCAATGACATCTTCGACTTCGCCGGTGCGAAGTGGGCATATCCAGACGCAACCTCAACCTCGGGCTTCTTGGTGCCGTCCGGCATCTTCCAGAAGGCTGGGATCAAGGTTGGCGAGTCGTTCGAGGCTGGCGGTCACTCGGCCGTCGTTCGTGCGGTCTACAACGGTGAAGCCGATTTCGGGACCGTATTCTACAGCCCGACGATCGATGCTGATCGCAACGTGATTTGGGATGGAACTGCCGCCAGTGCCGACATCTCCGAAGAGGCTGTAGAGACTTGTGTTCTCGACGCTGACGGTCAGATCGAGTGCAGCGGTGAGTATCCCCGTGACGCACGCCGCACCATTCGTGAAGAGAACCCTGACGTCATCCAGAAGGTGAAGATCGTGACACTGTCCGATCCGATCCCGAACGACGGCATGGCCTTCGGTCCTGAGTTCCCCGCGGATCTCAAGACCCAGATCGTCGATGCAATGATGGACTTCGCCGACAG
>JASJHC010000401.1:0-3477 GCA_033791245.1 Acidimicrobiia bacterium
ATCTTCTGAGCGGCTTCCGTAGCGTCCTGGACGCCATCGAGATCTTCTATCAGAATCCCGAACTCATCACCACCGAGACGAGCGATCGTATCCTCGGGACGACATTGGGCCTTGAGTAGGTTGCTTGCGGCCATGAGGAGCTCATCACCTGCTCCATGGCCGAGGCTGTCGTTGATGTTCTTGAAGTCATCGAGGTCCAGGAACATCACCGCAACGTTGCCCCCGGTGCGCCTGGTCATCTGAAGAGCGTGAAAGACGCTCTCTGTGAAGAGAGACCGATTGGCGAGTCCGGTCAGCCCGTCATGAAGTGACTGGTGAGCCAACTCTGCTTTGAGCTCAGTGAGCTCTGCAAGCGAATCCTCCATCTGGCCATTCTCAACAGCAACACCGACCTGACCGGCCAACGATGTCAGTAGCTTGAGATCGGCCTTCGAGAACAGGGCGGCGTCGTTGACCGGGTTGGCGACAACAATGATTCCTGTCTGCTCACCACCGATGGCAATCGGCGCCACCATCGCTGCAGTAATCGGCAGACGACGGTCCCCAGCGGACGATGCCAAGGAACCGGAGCGGTCGATGACAAAGGCTCTTTCGCTGTCGCTGGCCTGATTCCAGACCATCCGCCATCGATCCATATCTACCGGATCCATCGCCTGCTTGTGATCATCTGGACCCACGATGGTGCGGAACCCATTGCGCTCACCGCCGAGTTCCAGAATGATCTCGCAGAATTCTGACTCGAAGATGTCGCGGGCATGACCGGCCGCCATCGTCAGGGACATCTCGAGCTGCGGCGAGGCGTGCAGATCACGAGTCGCCTCGTACAGAGCCTTCAAGCGAACCCGCTCGTGCCGGGAACTGGCATAGGCCCGGTACCCGCCGAACAACGCAATCCCCGGAACGACAGCAAAGATTGCGGCAATGGGCGCCTCGAGAACAGCTTCGGCGATCAGCATTCCGAGAGCACCGTTTACCAACGTTACAAAAGCACCAAAGCCGTAGGCCTCGAGGCTCTCGCTCATCGGCGACTCGATCCCCTGGATCCAGCTCGCCAACGAAAACAGCCAATGCCCAACAAGGTGCGCGGACACTACGGCGGCAACAGCCACTAGCCAGCCTGTTGGGTTGAAGATATCTCCTGCTGGCATAGCAAGAGCAAAGACTGCAATGGCTACCGAGCCTTCGAGCAGCCGGCGTCCGACCAGGAGTATCAACATCACCAAGGGTTCGCGGCGCCGGCTCCCGGCAAACACAACTGTCGCCATCGCCAGTGCCGCAAGTAGCTCAACCGGAGCGAGAGCGAGCAATCCAACAACCATTGGAACAGCACCCATGGTGAAGGTATGGACTCGGCCCCCGAACCGCATGTTGATGACAAGCCATTCGGAGACAATGAAACCGATAAGAAGACCCCACCATGCAAGCGGTCGTTCCAGGACGACACCGGCAGACCATTGCCACCAGCCGACGAGGCCGGCGACGACAAACCCAGTAAGAGCAATCAGCCAGATCCACAGCGCGGCGCGACGGCCTACCCGGCCGCGCTTCATCCGACGAGCAGCACGGGCCGCCACGCTCAAAGCAGATTTCTTGCTACCTATGGTCAAGAGTGCACCACCAACCACGCATTGGACAACTCATTATGGACTAATCATCGACCTGCAAGGTACTACCAAACAACCTCAGGTCGCGAACAAATCCGCAAATGAGGCGATCGACCCAGGCCCAGAAAGAGTCGCACATTCCACAAGGTCGCCGAGCCGTTAGCCACCTGCCAACATGCAATGACGACAGCAAAGGGAAACTCAATGACAGCCACAGCAGATATTGGCGTGATCGGCCTGGCCGTAATGGGCCGCAATCTCGTACTGAATATGGACGACCATGGCTTCGTCGTCTCGGTGTTCAACCGCACCACGAGCAAGGTCGACGACTTCATCGCCGGTGAAGCGGCCGACACTTCCAAAAACGGAACCCAATGCGAGCATGATATCGTCGCATAACTGAAGAGTACACCACCAGTCGTTATTCTGGTCAAAGCCGGTCAGGCTGTCGTTGCTCTCATCGAGACGCTGCTGTCACTGCTCGATGAGGGAGACATCATCATCGATGGCGGCAACTCGCTGTACAGCGACAGTATCCGACGGGCCGCGCATATCGAGGCGGCGGGTCTGGGCTATGTCGGCACTGGGATTTCGGGTGGCGAGGAGGGCGCTCGGGACGGGCCGTCAATAATGCCCGCCGGCACCGGCACCGCCTGGCCACACGTCCAACCAATATTCCAATCGATAGCGGCGTCAGTCGATGGTGTTCCATGCTGTGACTGGATCGGCTCCGACGGGGCGGGCCACTACGTCAAGACGGTCCACAACGGTATTGAGTACGGCGACATGCAGGTCCTCGCCGAGGCATACGACATCATGCATCGCGGCCTCGTACTCACCCACAGCGAAATGGGCGAGGTTTTCGCATCGTGGAACAAGGGTCCCCTCGACTCATATCTCGTCGAGATCACCGCCGACATCATGACCAAGCTTGACTCCGACGGTGAGCCTCTTGTCGAAAAGATCCTGGACAAGGCCGGACAAAAGGGAACTGGCAAGTGGACCGTGATGTCTTCGATGGAGCTGGGTCAGCCAACCACCCTGGTCGCTGAAGCGGTGTACGCCAGGGTGCTGTCATCGATGCTTGATGAACGAATTGCGGCCTCCGGCCGGTTGCAGGGGCCAGAGCCAACCATTTCTGACTCTCGGGAGCAGGTGTTGGGTGACCTGCATAACGCCATGTATGCATCCAAGATCGTCTCGTACGCCCAGGGGTTCATGTTGCTGGGAGCAGCAGCCAATGAACATGACTGGGACATCGACTTCGCCGCGGTCGCATCTATGTGGCGTGGGGGATGCATCATCCGTTCGTGCTTCCTTGGTGAACTCATGGATGTCTTTGCAGCGGATCAGGACCTGACCAGCATCCTCATGAGTGACTTCTTTGCGAACGCGGTTACGGCAGCACAACCAGGTTGGCGGAGGACGGTGGCACGGGCGACTGCCGCTGGCATTCCGATCCCGGCCTACAGCTCGGCGCTTTCGTTCTTCGACGGCTATCGCTCCAGCCGGGTTTCCGCCAACCTCATTCAGGCCCAGCGCGACTACTTCGGGGCCCACACATACGAACGGGTTGATCAGCCTCGGGGCGAGTCGTTCCACACCGAATGGCTGTGATAGTGGCTGGCCTCGCCGAGCGTCTTAGAATCAACCCATGGCGTCACTGATTGCATTTGCAAATCAAAAAGGCGGCGTAGCCAAAACTACGACGGTCCACTCACTAGGTGACGCTCTGACCGAGTTAGGCCGATCGGTTCTCCTGGTCGATCTCGATCCGCAGGCATGTCTTACGTATGCAACCGGTCTTGAGCCCGATAGCCTCGAGATCACGCTGCACGATGTATTCACTGGTCGTGCCAAGGCGACAGATGCT
>JASJHC010000402.1:0-5778 GCA_033791245.1 Acidimicrobiia bacterium
CCATCCAGATTGGCTAGTCGGCGGGGCTACATCACCAATCCACGCAGGACACAACTGGGACCGCGATCTCTATGCACTCGACACCACCCACCCGGCAGCGATGGAGTGGCTGGTCGAGGTGTTCAGCACGATGCACAAGTGGGGCTTCGACTTCTTCAAGATCGACTTTCTGTACGCAGCTGCCATGGACGGAGCCAGATACGAAGACATCTCCCCGCTCGCCGCATACCGCTCCGGGATCAGGATGATCCGCAACGTCGTCGGCGATTCCTACCTGCTCGGCTGCGGTGCCCCGATCCTTCCATCGGTGGGCCTCTTCGATGCGATGCGGGTCAGCCCTGACACCGAACCGCAGTATCTCCCCGACGGTGGCGACCGCAGCCAGCCATCGGTGACATCGGCCATGATGACCGGACGGGGCCGAGCATTCCAACATGGCCGTTTCTGGGTCAACGATCCCGACGATCTGATCGTTCGCCCATCAATCGAGAGCCGCAAGCAGTGGGCCGAACATGTTCGCAACTACGGTGGGTTGCGCGGGAGCAGCGATCGCATCGCCGATCTCGACGACTGGGGACTTGCAGTCACCCGGGAGTTGCTCGCTGAATCACCAACAGAGCCATTCATACCCTCGAGGGGGCACTCATGAGAATTCTCCTGACCGGCGGAACCGGCTACATCGGAAGTCACACCGCCGTCGCGCTCATCGAGGCTGGGCACCAAGTAACCCTCCTCGACAACTTCTCCAACTCCAAGCCAGCGGTTCTCGACAGACTCCGCGAGATCACCAATATCCCTATGGACTTCTTCGAAGCCGATGTCACCGATGATGACGCTCTCGATGCCGTTATGGCCGACCGTTCGTTTGATGCAGTGATTCATTTTGCTGCGCCCAAAGCCGTCGGTGAATCCATCGCCCGCCCGCTTCACTACTTCGAGAACGGGGTGGGTGGAACGGTCAAACTGCTGCGGGCAATGGACCGCCGTGCAGTGCGCAACGTGGTCTACAGCTCGTCGGCAACTGTCTACGGACTCAGTGACGATCTCCCGCTCACCGAGGATGCTCCCACTTCAGTGATCAATCCGTACGGACGTACCAAGCTGATGTGTGAAGAGATCCTGCAAGACCTGTATGCGTCCGACTCCAGTTGGAACGCCATTGCTCTCCGCTACTTCAATCCGGTGGGGGCGCACCCGTCAGGTCTGATTGGTGAAGACCCGCAGGGGGTACCAGCCAATCTTGTTCCGTTCGTTGCGCAGGTCGCGGTGGGAAGACGACCGGCACTGACCATCTTCGGAGATGACTACCCGACTCCCGATGGCACCGGTGTCCGTGACTACATCCATGTGCTCGACCTTGCTGAAGGACACGTTGCTGCGGTGGAACACCTCGCCAGCGACCCCGGCTACGACACGATCAACTTGGGTACCGGAGAAGGTGTCTCGGTACGCCAGATGGTTGATGCCTTCGAACGGGCATCAGGTGTTGCGATCCCGGTCGAGGTGGCACCCCGCCGGCCCGGTGACGGACCGGCGAGCTGGGCCGATGCCTCAAAGGCCGCCCGGGTACTGGGATGGGCTGCGACCCGCACCCTCGACCAGATGACTGCCGACGTCTGGCGTTGGCAAAGCCGCAACCCCAACGGCTACGACGGCTAATCGCAGCTCCTACAGGGACGGGTCCAGGGTGGTAGCCCTATCCCCCTCGGCGAGCATGTCGCAGATGAGCAACGCAACGTGGAGCTCGAGGCGACGGGTCGACGAGGTGACAAAAGGGCCCAGCAATTTCTCGAGCTGTACCGTCCTGTACCGCACAGAGTTGTAGTGATAGTGCATTTCGCGAGCAGCCTGGGCAACGTTCATATTGGTTTCGAGCAGCACCTTCAGCGTTCGACGTAGCTCCGCGAGACTCCCCGCCGGATCGTGGAGATCACCAAGCGCCTCTCTGGCGAAACTCTGCAGCAAGTCGACATCGACCTCACTCAGAAGCCGATGCACTCCAAGGTCGGCGAAACGGCCGGTCGCTCCGACGCCCTTGATGGTGCGGGTCACCTTGGTGGCAACCTTCGCCTGATCCCATGCCTTGGGCAGCCCGGCTGACGATTCGGTCGGGCTGGATACTCCGGCAGACCAGGTGTCGGGCGCACAACGCGACATGACTTCCTGCAGGGCTTCCATGGCGACGGTCTCCGCCTCGTCTGGCGTACCCGTGACGCCGGCGATCGCGACCACGTTGCCGTTGATGATGGCGTGTGGCGCATGCATCTCCTCTGCGCGCAACGCCCATGCCAGCATGTCACGGACTCGTTCGACGTGTGCGGTGGCATCCAAGGTCGCTGGTGCCAGGTCGATAACCACCGCGGGAAACGACACCTTCCACTCGAGGGCCTGGCAGCGGCGCTGGACTTCGCCGTCGGAAAGCCTATCGAGCAACAACTGTTCGACAAACTCGGCGCGGAACTGCCGATCGACCGAAGCAACCGCTATCTCGCGGGATGCGGCCAGGGCCATTATCTGTGCACAAGTCGGCACCAGCCCCGGGAAGAAGCTCGCGCTACGGCCATCGGCTGGGAACACATACAGCTGGCCAACGTAGGTCGAGCCAAAGACGATAGGGGCTCCGATTGCTTCTTCAAATCGTTCCGAATCACGGAGATCCGGCTCGGCGGTGCCACCCAGGTGAGCGACCACCTCGTTGCCAACGCCCAACACCAGCACCTCACAGTCGACGAGCTCGGCCAGACGTTCCGCCACCTGGACGGTCCCGCCCCCACTGAGCGCAACGTCCATCAGCTCACGTTCCCGGTCGCTCTTGCGGTGCAGCCCTCCCAACAGCAGCGAGTCGCGGGCGCTGTAGACGTCGGCGATCAGGTCGTCGAATGACACCGCGGCTGGCAAGGCCAGGATTGGGAATCCACGCTTGTCGGCAGCGGCGAGCGTGCGCCTGTCGATCTTCGTGACAAATGGACCCAGCTTCACACCGAAGCCGGCGAGCTTCCGATCGTCGAGATCAACGATCAGTTCAGTCATGTCTTTGTCCCGACCCTGCAGCGAGTAGCCAACTGTAATCAGCAGCTCGTTTTGCTTGACCCACGGGATGATGTCTGGGTTCTCCATCACGTTGACAGAGGACACCAACCGATCGAGACCAGCTGACCCGGCCAGGACCTCTGTTCCGGCAAAGTTTGGCTCCTCGAGGACTTCACGCAGGGTCAAGGTCTGTGTTTGGTAAGACTGTGCCAAAAGATCGTTGGTATTCACGGCAACAAAGCCTAATGCCACCCGCGACCCGTTGCTATACCGTCGGGAGTAGTCGAGGAGGATTGGAGCAGCAATGGCTGTAGAGGTAGTCAAGGTCGAGATCAAGAGCGTGACCGACGCTTCGGGTGTTGCCGAGCACATCCAAAAGGGCACATTCACAGCAGACCAGGTGGTCGCTGTCATCGGCAAGACCGAAGGAAACGGTGGGGTCAACGACTACACCAGGATCCTTGCCGACCGGGCATATCGTGAGGTGCTGCAAGAGCACGGCACCCGCTCCAAGGCCGAAATCGCCGAGATCCCGATGGTTTGGTCGGGCGGTTGTGACGGCATCATCACCCCCCACGCGACAGTGTTCGCCGAGGTACCGGGCGAGGGTGACCCCTCCAAGAGCCGCCTCGTCATCGGTACCGCTATGAGCGACATCATCAAGCCAGAAGATATCGGCCGACCCAAGATGGTCGAAACCGTTGCCGCCGGCGTCCGCGCCGCTATGGCAGACGCAGGCATCACCGATCCCAAGGACGTCCACTACGTCCAGACCAAGACACCACTGCTGACCGTCGAGACCATCAAAGACGCTGCCAGTCGCGGCCATACCGTCTTCACCGAGGACACACTCGACTCGATGGGTGTCTCCAACGGCACCACCGGGCTCGGCATCGCAGTCGGACTTGGCGAGATCGACATGCCGACTGCCGACGATATCTATCACAACTTTGATCTGTACTCCTCGGTAGCATCCTGCTCATCGGGCGTCGAGCTCAACCAGGCTCAAATCGTTCTGTTCGGCAACCGTGCCGGCGCCGGTGGTCGCTATCGGATCGGCCACTCGGTCATGGAAGATGCGCTCGACATCGACGGCATCTACGCCGGGATCGCCGATGCCGGGCTAGAGCTACCCGACCGGCCGAAGGCAAGTGACCTCAATGGCAAGGTCGTCAACTGCTTCATCAAGTGCGAAGCCGACCGCCGAGCACTGCTGCGCGGTCGACGTCAGATCATGCTCGATGACTCAGACGTTCACCATCACCGTCACTCCAAGGGTGCCGTTGGCGCAATCGCCGCTCTGGCGATCAATGACCCCGCTGTGTTTGTCTCGGTCGATGCGAAGCATCAGGGCCCCCATGGTGGCGGTCCGGCGATCGCCATTGTCGACGTAGGCGAGTAACAACCTAATAGGAGAAGGGCGGGCGCCTTGTGGTGTCCGATCGGAGGTATCTGAATGATTTCGCGGGTAGAGATACATCCGGGTCGATATCACGATTCGGTTCGATTGATGCAGGCCAGCAAGGCGCTGCAAGGCGTGCCTGGGGTGACTGATGCGCTGGTGGCTATGGCCACCGAGCTCAATCTCAGCCTTCTTGAAGATATGGCGTTCGACATGGCCAGCGCCGCAGGCGCTGGGCCAAACGATCTTCTCCTCGCGGTACGGGCAGACAGCGAGGAGACGATTGCGGCAGCACACCGAGCCCTTGATGACGCACTAACACACAAGGTTGCACCGTCCGGCGGCCTCGACGCCCCCGACCCAAAGACCGCCGGTTCCGCGGCAAAGGTCAACGATGCCAACATCGTTCTGCTCTCGGTTCCCGGCGAGCATGCCTTTGTTGAAGCGATGGAGGCTCTCGACAACGGCCAGCACGTAATGATCTTCAGCGACAACGTGCCCATCTCCCAGGAGGTTGTTCTCAAAAATGCCGGCGTTGCCCGCGACCTGCTGGTCATGGGACCGGACTGCGGGACCGCAATCATCAACGGTCTCGGTCTCGGATTTGCGAATGCGACACAGCCCGGCCCGGTCGGGATGGTCGGAGCTTCGGGAACCGGCATCCAGCAAATGGCGTGCCTGCTCGACGATGCGGGGGCGGGGGTACGCCATGCTCTCGGCACCGGTAGCCACGACCTCTCCGAAGAGGTAGGAGCGCTGTCCACCCTGCAGGCGCTCGAAGCGCTTGACGCCGACCCCTCGATTGAGGTCATCTCAGTAATCTCGAAGCCACCGGCGGCATCGGTGGCTGCCAAGGTCCGAGCGGCAGCGGCGGCCTGCTCCAAGCCGGTCGTGGTCACCCTCATGGGTGAGAACACGCTCGAAGAGGGGGCAGGCGAAGTACTTACCGCGCTGGGCCGCAAGCCCTTGACGTATGCATCATGGCCGGTTGATCAAGATGACCACCGACCCGGGTTTGTCCGCGGCCTATTTGCCGGCGGGACACTGCGGTCAGAATCACGGTTTGTTTGTATGCCGACCCTTGGGGATATCGGCACGAAGGAAGAGGACCCGGGGCACACCTTCATCGATTACGGCGATGATGAATACACCCAGGGCCGTGCCCATCCAATGATCGACCAAACGGTGCGCCTCGACCGTTTGGTAGAGGCTGCGCAAGACTCCTCGGTCGGTGTGATCCTGCTCGATGTCGTACTCGGCTACGGGTCCAATGCAGATCCGGCGTCAGAATTGGTGCCAGGGATCAAGCAAGCCCGCACCGCCGGTGCCGCGGTCGTCGTATCGCT
>JASJHC010000403.1:0-35284 GCA_033791245.1 Acidimicrobiia bacterium
TTGCGCTCTATCGAGTCTTTAGGGTCGGACCCAGCGGAGAGGATGCCTCGATGCTCGACCCGTCGGACATCATTCCGGTGGACTCCAATCTCGCCGAGGAACTCCTCAACGGAAACACCGAGTTTCTCAGCCTCGACATGCTGCAGTCGCCACAAGCTGCCACGGACGCCGGCATGTCAACGGCGATTCCGGCGATCCTGCTAGTACTCGCAGTCGTAGGCTCCAGTTTTTACCAGACAATTCAGATGACCAAGCGGAACAAGGGCAAAGACAACCAACAAGAGAACAAACAAGCACAACAAATGCAGACGATCACCAAGATCATGCCCCTGTTTATGGGATTTATTTCCTGGGGCTTCCCGATGGGACTCGTCATGTACTTTGCGGTCTCGAATCTCTTTCGTATTGGTCAGCAGGCGGTCATATTCCGTCTCGACGAGGGCGGCACTGGGTCAGACGCAAGACCTGCAAAGGATGCGGACACTCCCCCAGAGAATCCGCATCTGAGTGGTCCCTCGCCTAATGCCAGCAAGAAGCGCAAACGGCGCAGGAGGAAGTAGGTATATGGAGTGGGTTGAAGCAGTCGGTCGGACTGTAGACGAGGCAGTCTCCGAGGCGATGGAAGCCCTGGGCGAAAGCTCATTAGAGGCCGTGGACGTTGAGGTTGTCGAGGAGCCAAAGAAGGGCTTTCTTGGTATCGGTGGGCAAGATGCCCGTGTCAAGGTGACACCAAGACCAAAGAAGAAGCGCCGGCGCCGTGGTGGTCGTACCAGAGAACGCAGACCACAAGACTCGGACAGCACCGCGTCAACGCAGAAGCCCCGCAAGGGCAACAACGGCGGTGGGGGCAAGGGCGCCAAGCAGCAGCAGAACAAGAGCAGAGACGAAAGTAAGAACCGTCGCAACAAGCCAAAACAAGGCTCATCGGGCGGATCAGGAGCGAAGAAGGTTGCCGTGGATAAGAAGCCTGACGAGAGAGCAGACATCGAAGAACAGGCCCAGGTCGCACAGGAGTTTGCGGAGGGATTGCTCGTGGCTTTTGGCGTAGACGGAGAGGTCATCACCAAGGTCGAAGACGAGATACTGTTTATCGACATCAATGGAGATCAGACAGAGGCACTTGTGGGGCGTAAGGGTGCGGTTGTGCAAGCTGTGCACGAGCTCACTAGGACGGTTATCCAGAGGAAGACCTTTGGAGCACCCCGGATGAGGCTTGACATAGCCGGCTACGGCGCTCGTCGCCGCGAAGCGCTCAAGATCTATGCGACTGGTCTTGCCGAAACCGTCAAGGAAGACGGCCGCGAGGCGATGCTAGAGCCGATGAATGCTGCGGATCGCAAGGTCGTTCATGATGCGATTTCCGAAATCGATGGGGTCCGTTCCTTCTCCGAGGGAGAAGACCCCAATCGATCAGTAGTTGTCGCACCAAGCTAACCACTATGTGTTTACCACGTCAGCCCCCATGTTTCACGTGAAACATGGGGGCTGATTCTTTTGATGTAGTAGTCCGAGCCGTCAGCTGGACTGGCACTGAGCTCGATACGAGCCAGATCGCTCTTCTGGAGAGATTCCACCGATGGCTAGCAGAAGAAGCTCTTGTCGCCGGTGGCCTCGGGCCACTGGAGGAGGACAGGCTCTGGGCTAGGCACATCGCAGACTCGCTTGTCTTTGGGATTGCGATTCACTCCGGGACACGCTGTCTCGACATAGGTAGCGGAGTCGGCCTTCCGGGGATCCCTTTGGCAATAGCGCATCCTGCGGCCTCGTTTGTATTGCTGGATCGTTCGGGTCGTAGATGTGACCTTATGCGACGAGCCGTGGCGGTGCTTGGTCTCGACAATTGTGAGGTTGTGCAACGAGACGTTGCCAGTGTGACGACAAGATTCGAGAGCATAGTTTCGCGGGCCGCCATTCCCCCGGTAGAGATGGTGATTCACGTGAAACGTCTGATAGCGCCCGGTGGCGTTGCGCTTTTGGCTCTGTCGAGATCCGCAACGGCAACAAATCCGCTTACCAAGATCGACCGCCTAGCGAGTTCAATAGTGGTGGTTCCCGCCGATATCCTTGACACTGGCGCAAAGCTCCTTAGGATTGAGGCAACTTAATCCCTGGGAGACCATCTATGTCGAGTACCGGCGATGCGACGATCGTCGCAATCGCAAACCAAAAGGGTGGAGTCGGCAAGTCCACTACAGCTATCAACTTGGGTGCGGGTCTGGCGATCCAGGGGGAGCGAGTCCTTCTTGTCGATCTTGATCCGCAAGGAAACACCTCGTCGGGTCTAGGTATAGATCGGGGGAGCATCGAACTCTCCACGTATGACGTCCTTATCGACGATGTTGCCCTCGAGGACGTGATCGAGCCCACTTCGGTGCGGGATCTATACATAGTGCCCGCCACGATCGAGCTCGCTGGGGCGGAGATCGAGCTAGTTTCTCTCTTCTCAAGAGAGATGCGGCTGGCAAACGCCCTCAAATCCATCCTCGACAGATACGACTTTGTGCTTATTGACTGTCCCCCGTCACTTGGTTTGCTGACAATCAATGGGCTGTCAGCTGCCAACGAAGTTGCCATACCTATCCAGTGCGAGTATTACGCACTCGAGGGTGTGAGCCAGCTGATCCGAAATGTTCAGCTTGTTCAGCAAAGCCTAAACCCTCAACTTGAGGTCGAAGGTGTCATCCTTACCATGTTCGATGGCCGTACCACGCTGTCGGCCGATGTAGTCGAGCAGGTGCGGCAGCATTTCGGAGAGACCACCTACAAGACCGTAATCCCGCGCACCGTGAGATTGTCCGAGGCCCCGTCATACGGAGAGCCCATAGAGGCATTCGATCCGATGTCGCGAGGGGCAATTGCGTACAGAGAACTAGCACGCGAGTTTAGGAGGCGTCATGGCCGCACGTAAGGGTGGTTTGGGGAGGGGTTTGGACTCGCTGTTACCGGTAGATCGACCGAAGAGTGGCTTTGGGAACGTGTCGCTGGACGAGGTGGAGCCCAATCCACAGCAACCACGGGTGAATTTCGACGAAGACCTGCTCCGCTCTTTGGCAGCATCGATCTCTGAGGTGGGGGTACTGCAGCCGGTGGTGGTGCGGCCAGAGGGCGATGGCTACGTTCTTATCGCGGGGGAGAGGCGTTGCCGAGCTGCCCGGATGGCGGGTCTGGAGACGATCCCGGCGATCATAAAGGGAACCGACACCGACGAGACCACCAGCCTTGCAGAGGCGCTTATTGAGAACGTGCAGAGAGAGGATCTATCTCCTCTCGAAGAGGCGGCCGGCTACCAGCAGCTCATGGAAGAATTTGGCTTGACCCATGACGCGGTGGCCGAAAAGGTGGGGAAGAGTCGCAGTGCGATAACCAATACGCTACGTCTCCTCCAGCTCCCGACGGTCATTCAGGGAATGGTCGGGCGGGGCGAGCTTGCCGCAGGTCACGCCAGGGCACTTCTCGCCCTCGAGGATCAGGCCTACGCCACACATCTTGCGGAGCGCATAGCTGCGGAAGGCTGGTCGGTGCGTCAGGTCGAAGAGGCAGTCAGAAAGCGTGCAGGGGAGCAGGCCCCCACAGCTGCCCGGACGGACAAGGTCCGGCCGGCGGCCATCATTGAACTCGAAGATCGTCTCGGCGAACATCTCGGCACCGCGGTCAAGATCGATCATGGCAAGCGAGGCGGCAAGCTTGTGATCCGTTATGCATCGCTCGATGATCTCGAAAGGATCTACGGCATCTTGTCCTGACACTTCGTCTGGAAACCGGACTATCTGCTGTCTGGGCGCTCGGCTGTGTACAGATCCATTAGGCCCTGTGCTGTCAACTTGGTGGCGGTATCGGAGAACTCGGGGAGAGCCACCACGACGGCGGGGGATCTTGTGTTCTTGAGAATGGGGATTGCGCGCCCGTTGTGCTCTAGTCCGAGCGTGGCCGCGATACTGCTCGCCAACGCTTGTCCCGCTGCTGAGCTGCTGTGTTCGGATGCAAAAAAGTAGACACCGGTCTCGTCGTCGCGAACCGTGCACAAAGCGAGAACAATGTCGACTCCGAGTCGATTGGATCGCAACGCACGAACCCGCTCGGTAGGCGCCGTATCGATGCTGCGAGAGAGAAACACGACAGCACCATTGGCCTGGATAATTGTGGAAAGCAATACGCTCGGACCCCAGGTGGCGTCGGCCTCGGATTCATCCCGGCAGAAGGGGTCGACATAGATTCGCTGACCGGCAATCGAGATGGGAAGATTCTCCAGCCATTGATGATCACGTACGACCTCGCGTCCGTGTTTCCCTGTGACTTTTGCCATCAGCGCGAGTTCTGCAACCACCTCGGTACCGGTCAGTCCGTCTTCCGCAACACCACGGTTCGACTGGAACTCCAACAGACCACGCAGTGTGTCAGGACCAAAGATCCCATCAACGTTGCCGCTGTCGAATCCGAGAGAGTTCAGTTGACGTTGTAGTTCAGCCACGTCATCACCACGCATCATCGGAACGCGGTGATAGAGGATTCTGCTCCCGAGGCGGTAGCCGGCACTGACCATGGCTCGCCACGTGTCGGGGCCAACGATGCCGTCGTTCCACAAACCGCGTTTTGCCTGGAATGCGGCGACCGCGTCAAAGGTCGCCTGACCAAAATTTCCGACCGTATCGCCGTTTGTCGAGAAGCCGAGCGCGACAAGGCGGTCCTGGATATCCCGGACCGCCTCGCCATCATCACCAAAGCGATAAAGCCTCACGGCCTTATCGTCTCACATGTTGCGATCAACCGATGTAATCCGCCAGCTCGGTCTCTAGTTGGCCCTTCGAGCGGGCCCCCACGAACCGCTTTTGTTCTTGGCCACCCTTGAACAGAATCATGGTGGGAATGCTCATGACCTCGTAGGTCATCGCGGTCTGGGGGTTGTCGTCAACGTTGAGCTTGGCGACAGTCAGGCTACCGGCCTTCTCTCCTGCCAACTCCTTGAGCGGACCTTCCATCATTTTACAAGGACCACACCACTCGGCCCAGAAATCGACCAGGACCGGGGTCTCATCACCAATGAGCTCCGAGAAGCCTGCATCGTTTGCTGTAACTGTTGTATCTGTCATGACATTCGCCCGCAGGCTGTCACCTCCTGATTGTGAAGATATCGCTGGGCTGGGTGTGCATATGCAACCTACGCCCAGGCGTTTCTAGTTTTCCTGTTCGTCGAGCCAGCGCTCGGCGTCGATAGCGGCCTGACAGCCCATGCCGGCTGCTGTGATGGCTTGTCGGTAAACGTGGTCGGCCACATCGCCAGCAGCAAAGACACCGGGTACGGATGTCATAGTATTCTCGCCGGTCAGGATGTAACCCTTGTCGTCCAGATCGATTTGGCTCTCGAAGACCTTGGTATTCGGAGTATGCCCGATTGCGAGGAACATCCCCTCAACCGGTAGTTCCGAAACCTCATCGGTAACCCGATTACGGATCCGGAGACCAGTCATAACCTCGTCACCAAGGACCTCTTCGATGACCGTGTCCCAGACCATTTCAATCTTCTCGTGTTCCAGTACCCGAGTCGCCATGATTTTAGAGGCACGGAGCTCGTCGCGGCGGTGGATGACGTAAACCTTTGAAGCAAACTTCGTCAGGAACAACGCTTCCTCTGCAGCACTGTCGCCACCCCCGACGACCGCAATCTCCTTGTCACGGAAGAAGAATCCGTCGCAGGTTGCGCAAGCCGAGACACCATGACCACGCAGTCGCGTTTCGCTCTCGAGACCAAGCCAGCGAGCAGACGCACCCGTCGAGATGATCACGGTGTCTGCGCTGTACTCATCGTCGTCGACCCACAGTTTGAAGGGGCGAGCTGAGAAGTCCACTTTGGTCACGTCGGAACTCATGATCCGGGTTTCGAATCGTTCCGCCTGCTTGCGGAAGCCCTCCATGAGGTCGGGTCCCATGATGCCGTCGGGGAACCCCGGGTAGTTTTCTACGTCGGTGGTCAGCATCAGTTGGCCACCACGCTCCATGCCTTCAATCATCAGCGGCTTGAGGGCAGCGCGTGCGGCATAGACGGCAGCCGTATACCCAGCGGGGCCAGAGCCGACGATAACGACCTTCTCAGTCATCATTCAATCCTTTTCTGTGTGGACCTAGGTCCAAGATTCAGTCCTGTGACGCTTCGCGCGGAAGGCGAAGCCTCCATAAGAACATCCCGACGACCACGAATAATCCACCAATAATCGTGTACGACCACTGCATGCCCACAAACCCGGCAAGCAGACGCACCAGGCCGACAACGAGAAAGATGGCAAGAACGAGGCCAAGCAGTGCCGCAACAATGCCGACCCCTGTCCATTTCGCCCAGCCGGCGACGCGGTCGACGGTCATCACACGAATCTTGTTGGCGGTGGTCTCGAGGAAGTCCGCTATCTGTGTTGGGTAATCGTTCATCTCCACACAGAATAGTCAGGACACCGCTGGTGTCGGTTGTTCGGCGTCTGTGTCGTCAGCCTTGTGGGATATCGGGGAGAATCAGGACAGGAATGGTCTGGACGACTTCGCATTCCGGGTAGTCAACCACGACGAGAATGATCTCGTTTACGTCATCCATCAGGTACGTGACAACAATCCGTTCCCTGCTGTCATCCCCGTGCAACAAGCCGGTTGCAATGGCTTCGCTTGTGGGCGGAATGCCGAGGTCGATTGCCAATTGGGTGAAGCATTCGCCTGCATCGATCGTGACCGTCTTGGCGAGCTGGTCGCGGAGCCGAAGATCAGCGCCATCGGCGATGAATTCGTCAATGACCTTCTGGCGGATCTCTTCGGTGAGGTCCCCAAACCCGATTACAGGGAGAATGTCAGCCAGGCCTATTGCCGAGTCGGTGCTCTCTGTCGCTGCCATGGTGGTTGTGGTCGCCGCCATCGGCGCTGCGGTGGTTTCGGTGGACGCTGCATACTCGGCGGAGTCGTCGGCAAGGCCACCGGCCAGGATGTCCTCACGATCCTGCGGGACCATCTCAGCCGACGCTGTCGTTGTATCCATAGCCGCCGACTCTTCGTTGGCCGCAGCAGACGCTGCCGCTGTCGTAACTGCGGCGCTGTCAGAGTCACTGCCCCCCAAAATGTTCGGCACAACCATGAAGATCACAAGGAACATGGCGGCGGTCCCGGCCGCGACCGACACCCAGCGACCCCAAGCCACGGTGGCTCGCCGCGGTGCAGGCGAGCGAGTGGGTACACCAAGCTTGCTTCTGAGGTCAGAGTGGAGCTGTGCGGACTCAGTGGCAGACATATAGACAGCAGGGGCTTCAGCAAGAACCGACAGCGCTAGCCGTTGGAGCTCGAGGTCCTCGGTGCATTCTGTGCACCCGGAAATCTCCGCTAGGGCGGCGGTTGCAGCCGCTTCGTCGAGGGTTTCCTCGGCGAGCGCCATGATGATCTCTTGGTCGTGTTTGTGCATATTCATTCGTCTCTTGGATGTCGCGAACCTGCTCTGAGGTTCCCAAGGGTTTCGGCAAGTACTTTTCTGCCGCGGAAAAGGCGCGACTTGATTGTTCCTATTGGCACATCGAGGATCTGGGCGGCCTGTTCCAACGCTAGGCCCTGTAGGTCGACAAGGACGACGGCCGAGCGGAAGTCCACAGGCACCCGTTGCAGCGCCTTTTCGATCTCCGGTCGGAGCTCTACGGCCTCGAATTCATCTCCGCTACGAGGATCGACTGGGTCCGCAATCTCAGGCAGCGGTTCGGTGCGCCGCCGCTTTGCCTTACGCAACTGGTCGTAGCAAGTGTTGACGGCCACCCGATACAGCCAGGTGCTGAATGCGGCCCGCTCTTCGTAGCGATCGGCTTTGCGGAAGACCGTTACAAAGGTCTCCTGGACCGCATCCAGGGCGGCTTCGCGGTCCCTCATCATGCGCAGACAGATACCGAACACCCGATCTTCGTGGGCGCGAACCAGTTCATCGAAGGCAGTGACGTCACCCCCGAGATACCGGTTGAGGAGCTGAACGTCCTCTGCGGCTCTGCTTGTCATGGTGGTGATTCTGGCGCGATGACCGGCCCATGTCATACCGAGTCGAGATCTAGGGCTGGAAAGTGACCTCAAAAACTTGGGTGAAGTACTCGCCGGGGGCCTGCTCGGGGATGTCGGTGAACCACAGGAGCCAGAAACCACCGTCACGACCTGGTAGCTGCAGGCTGACCGGAGCGTCAAAAACCGTTCCGGAGCCTATGGGTTCCCACTCGGCAAACGACGTCGGAACCGTCTCAGCCCACAAGACAGAGTACGAACTATTGGGTGAGGCGCGCAGCTCCATCATCCCCGGGGCGCCACTGACGCGGAACGTTATGCCGACCCCATCCTTGAGTAGCGGCAACGGATCGAAATATCGCTCTGTCCTCCACGACGTCCCGAAGTCCCCATCGGTCAACAGCGGAAGATCTCGTTCTCGCTCGCTTTGGTCCCCGAACGGGTCATAGACCGCAGCCTCTGCCGCGAGAACGCCCGGCGCCGCCTCGGGAAGCGTCGTCTCTGTTGGCAAGGACGTTGTAGTTGTCACGATCCTGGCCACAGGTGGCGTTGCCGGAAACAGAAAGGGCGAGTCGGGGTCGACGTCGATGACGAGACCGATGATCGCGATGACTATTGCACTGACCAGCAGCATGCCTGCGGGTATCAGCCATCTCCATGACCACCCGGCGCGGCGCGGCGGTGGTAGCGAAGAGGGAATGGCCCGCAGCGCGGTCCCGAGAGCCTTGGCGTCGTAGTCGCCGGATTCAGCGCGTCGGATGGCATCGTCTACCGACGGCGGAAGTCCCTCAACGAGATGGGAGGGGCGTATGGCAGGGCTGGCAGAGCCCGTTACCGCGATACGGAGTGCCCTCGCTAGGGCCGCAGTGTCCTCGCTTGGCTGATGAGAGCGTCGCTTTCGTCCATAGGAGCTGAGCTTGGCGGGATGCGCAGCCGAGAAGACGATCGCTCCTGAGTCAATTGAGCCATGGGTGACGCCCGCCGCATGCAGGGCCGCAAGACCTTCAGCTAGTCCTGCGGCGTTGGGCAAGAACTCTGAAACGGGGAGAGTTTCCCCTGCCGCCAGCCGGTCGGCGATAGAGACCCCGCCGTTCCACTCGATGGCGGCGTGGGCTCCTCCCGAAGGGGACTTGGCGACCTCGTAGACGCCGGCAAGGTGAACATGCTCGACCGTTGCGGCAGCACGAGTTGCTGCGATGAATTCAGCCAGGCGCGCCGGGGAGGCGTCGGCGTCGAGTACCCGAACCAGGATGGGGCGGTCGAGTGCGGTATCAGTGGCAAGCCACTCATCGATGTCGCCATCGCGCCCAAGTCTTACTTGAGTTTCATATCGGTCGGGGAGTTGTGGTGCCACTTGGGTCCAGAGGTTAATTCAATGTGGCGGCTGTCTACGGGCTCAACCTTTTATCTGCAGCAGGGTTAGAGGTTCGGGCAGCGTGACAAATCCTTCGTCTTCGTAAAGGCGGATAGCAGAGACGTTGTCCATTTGGGTGTTGAGGAGAAGGACTTTGGCTCCCGAGGCCCGCGCCTTACGCGCAACAACACGAATGAGCGACCGTCCCATACCGTGACCCTGCCAGTCGGGGTGGACGGCAACCCGCTGCAGGTAGGCAATCGCGCTACCAAACCCGACAACGGCATATGCAATGGGGATTCCCTCGTTGCCCAATATGGTGAGAGTGGTTGATCGAGTTGTGGCTGAGATGGCTTCCACGAGGCCGCCTCGGTTGAATCGCCAAAACTCTGGAAAAGCGGCCGCATCGATGTCCAGCAGGTCATCGATGTCGATGTCGTTCTTCTCGACTACGAGGTGATCTGGGTGACCCTCCGTTAGGTCTAACGATTTGCGCATGAGGGCCAGGTCCACGTAGCTCTGAAAGCCGGCCTGCAGCCAGGCACGCTGCGCCGAAAGAGTTAACGGGGGCGAGATGACACCCGTTGCGCCAAGACTGAGCAGACGCGTTGCGCACACTTCAAGGAAGGAAGAGCCCCCTCGCAACAAACGCAAGGCAGCTTGGGGTTCGTGGTCGTTCCAGGGGCGGGCTTCTGCCCGCGCCCATCCGCGTCGCAGGGTGAGCCGGCCTGGCCATTCCCCTCGCTGACTCACGTTGATGGGCTGGTCGGTTAGCGCCATCCGAATCGAATCCTGGTCGGTGTCACAGCGAACCCACCTCTGGCGGTCTCCGCTGGCCCGCGCTGTCGGCGGTTCGTCTCACACGTTAATAGCGTGTCGCCACACCCAAGCCGCCGACCCAGAAATTGTCATTACTAGTGGTTCAAGTGTCCCCCGGGATCAACCGATATGGAGAATGAAACCACGCAGAGTGGCAGTGTCTGCCACCAGAAGTCACCGGGGATACGATGGAACAACTACCGAATCTTGAGGCCCTTCTCGGCAAACTTGCCGAGATCGGCGCATCCGACCTACATCTCAAGGTTGGGTCGCCGCCTGCCTACCGGATTGATGGTCACCTGCATTTCTCGGAGCTACCCAAAGTGAAGCCCGACGACACCCAACAGTTCTCCCAGGAGCTGATGCAAGAGAAGAACCAGGATCTGTTCGAGCAGGATGGAGAGGTCGACTTCGGCTACGGGACCCCCATACTTGGCCGCTTCCGTATCAACATTTATCGCCAGCGGGGTTCGATCGCACTCGTGGTTCGTGCAGTCGTTGCTGGCAGCAAAGGTTTTGTTGAACTGGGACTCCCCGAAGCCGTTGGTCGTGCCTGCAAGGAAGACCGCGGCTTGGTCATCGTCACCGGTGCCTCCGGCTCCGGTAAGACCACCAGCCTCAACGCAATGCTCGATGAGATCAACTCGACACGTCGGGTGAGCGTGGTGACGCTCGAGGATCCAATCGAGATGCTCCATCGCGACAAGATGGCCATTGTCAGCCAACGTGAAGTTGGGGTGGACACAGTGAACTTTCCCGATGGCCTGCGCCGGATTCTTCGTCAGGATCCCAATGTCATCATGGTGAGCGAACTGCGCGATGCCGAGACTATCGAGGCTGCCCTGTACGCCGCGGAGACCGGGCATCTAGTGCTGGCGGCGATGTACACGAACGACGCAACAGAGACCGTTAACCGTCTCGTCGAGGTCTTCGAGCCACATCGTCATCACCAGATGAGGCTCCGTATCGGCCGCAACATGAAGGCGATCATCAGCCAACGGCTTGTTTCCTCGGCGGATAGCTCGGGTCGGATTCCCGCAGTCGAGGTGTTGACCGAGACGGACCGCACATTCGACTACATCATGGATCCTGAGCTCACCACAAGGCTGGAAGAGGTCATGACCGAAGGCGCCTACTACGGGATGAAGACCTTCGATCAGTGTCTTCTCGCTATGTTCCGTGACGGTGTGATCACGTTTGAAGAAGCTCTCAACAACGCATCTCATACGAATGATTTCAGGATGGCGGCGCAGAAGACAGGTCTGCGCACAGCTTGACAGAACTGTCCGGATCTAGGACTCAGCAGAAAGCCAAGGCAGGGTTTTCCGAGTCTTAGGTCCGGCGGCTTTCTCCAGGGCATTACGCTCTGGCTATGCCCGATTTTAACTGCCGCGACTGCGGCGCAACTTTCTCCCTAGCTCAAAATGTGCTGGACAGGTACCCAGGTTGGACCCCGCGCCAATGCCGTGACTGTCGCGGGGCCAAGACAGGAGCCGGAAATAGCGGCTCGGGGAGGGCCAAGACCGCCAGAGACGTCTCGGCAGATCCGGCAACCGGCATATTCACCGACGGAAGCTCAGTCCCTAATCCTGGGCCAGGGGGATGGGGTGTGGTCTACGTTGTCGACAACGAGATCATCGCCGAACGGCATGGACACGATCCCGATACGACCAATAACCGTATGGAACTCACGGCTCTTTTGGAGGCGCTGCAGCTGATTCCCGAAGGTACCGCAATGACCATCTACTCGGATTCGAGTCTGGCGATCCGGACTATCACCGAGTGGGCAGCCGGTTGGGAGCAGCGCGGCTGGAAGCGTAAGTCGGGCCCTGTAGAGAACCTCGACCTGGTCAAGCAAGTTTACGCCGGCTACCGGAAGCGTCCGGAGCTCGAGTTGAGGTGGATAAAGGCCCATGTTGGGTTCCGCTGGAACGAGTACGCAGATCAGCTGGCGTCCAAGTGGAGGGACTCATGATTCCGAAACGTCTTGATCCGATTCTTGCAGCCGATTCTCCGACCCGGCAGTTGGGGAAGATATTTGAGGCGGCCGGCCACGAGCTCTACCTGGTTGGGGGGAGTGTGCGGGATGCTTTCCTCGATGCTCCTACGAAGGATCTCGACTTTGCCACTGATGCCCGACCCGACCGGGTTCTCGAACTTCTAGATGGGTGGGCCGACAGCATCTTTCGCATCGGCGAGGAGTTCGGGACCATCGGTGCGATCAAGCACGGTGAGGACTATGAAATAACTACCTTCCGCAGCGACGTCTACCACGAGGACAGCAGGAAGCCTCGTGTCGAGTTCTCTGACGACATTGAGACAGATCTGTCTCGGCGGGATTTCACTGTCAACGCCATGGCCATCTTGGTTTCGGGAGCTGCTGAACCGCAGATGATTGACCCATTCCACGGGCTTGCCGACCTCGCCAGCCGAGTGTTGCGCACACCAATTGATCCGCAGGTTTCATTTGCTGATGATCCTCTGCGGATGCTGCGCCTGTACCGGTTTGTTGCCAGTCTCGGATTTACGCCGGACGCAGCGGCTGAGGCTGCTGTCGCCGAGATGAGGGATCGCTTGTCGATCGTCTCGGCTGAGAGAATTCGCGATGAGTTGAGCAGATTGTTGGTTGGCGACTACGTCGCTGACGGTCTGTGGGGGCTGGTCCACAGCCGCCTCGCTGAGGAGTTCGTTCCCGAACTGGCTGCGCTCGAACTCGAACAGGACCCAATGCATCATCACAAGGATGTGTTGGCCCACACCATCGCTGTTGTTGCGAAGACGTCGCCAAATGAGACGCTGCGACTTGCGGCTCTCTTTCACGACGTTGGTAAGCCGGCGACGCGAGAGTTTGGTGCCAACGGTGTTTCCTTCCATCACCACGAGGTGGTTGGGGCCAGGATGGCGCGAGAAAGAATGCGTGGCCTTCGCTATCCCAAGGACAGGGTCAAGGATGTCTCGCAGCTTGTCTTCCTGCACATGCGACCGCACACGTTCAAGATGGGCTGGACTGACTCCGCGGTGCGGCGTTACGTGCGCGACGCAGGGGAGTTACTGCCTCTTCTCAACGAGTTGGTTCGCTGCGATGTGACCACACGGAGCCGGAAGAGGGCCAATGCGATCTCACGTGGGATTGACCGGTTGGAGGAGAGGATCGATACCCTTCGCCAGCAAGAAGAACTTGACTCATTGCGACCCCCCATTGACGGCAATGATGTCATGAAGCATCTCGGACTCTCTCCTGGCCGTGAGGTAGGCGTGGCGATGAAGATGCTCACCGAACACCGAATCGACCACGGGCCCTTCGATGTGGACGAGGCCTTTCGATTACTTGACAGTTGGTGGAACGAGCGCGGCGGCTCGTGACCAGGTTGTCGTCGGGGGGATAGCGCCGCCGCGGCGGCTCGTGACCAGGTTGTAGTGGTTCTAGACGTTGTCCTCGGGCGGGGCGGCAACCGCCGCGGCGGTGCCTGACCGACTTGTCCTGGTTCTAGACGTTGTCCTCGGGCGGGGCGGCACCGCCGTTACTCGACATGCCGAGGACGCCGATGACGACTAGCCCCATTGCGCCGAGCAGCGCCAGCATGAAGCCGAGACCAAGATGGGCTGCCCTTGCATAGAAGTACATGACGACGAACGTGACTGCGCCTGCCGCGATTGCTACCGCAGATCCGGTGATCCGATTGCTATCGAAGTAGGCGAGATACAGTCCGAAGAGTCCGCCGAGGGCACCAAAGCCGGCGAGTAGTCGCCCGAGGGGAAAGCTGCCTGGATCCATCAGCCGGAACGGTCCCCAGTTGAGGGCTGCCCCGACCAGGATGAGTACCGCGGCCGCCGCCATCCCTATCGCGAGGAGGTTGTGGAGCTTTGAATCTTCGAGGTAAGCGGCGGCGGCCTTGGTCCTGAGATCACTGAATTCATCAGTGGGCGGGAGAGCCACCGGTACCGCTGCGGCAGCCGTCTTGGCTTTGGTCTTCTTCTTGTAGCGGCGTTTTTTGGGTGGTGGCGTGTCATTGACCCCGAGCAGGTCCAGGAAGAAGGCACCGTTTTCGAGGGCGAGGACAAGGGTCTCGTCATCTGCGACAAGATAGAGCTCCTCCTTGACCTTCTTGACCTGCACGTCTGCGTGTGGCCAACTGCCGATCTCTGCGTCACCGGCGCGGATTGAGACACGGTTCAGGTCAAGCGTTACTTTGGCATCGAGGGCCGCATCGGGCTCATCGAGGAGATGAACGGTTCCATAGAAATCGTGCATGGACACCCTTACTTTCAGATCAAGTATGAGAATCGGGTGGATTGGTGCTCTCCTTGAGCACCAATCCATTTCGCCGTTATCTGCGCGGGACCTCTGCCCAAGGGAGGTCCTTGTCGATTCGTGGTTCTCCGGGGAGCCCGAGGACCTGCTCGCCGAGGATGTTCTTCACGATTTCCGACGTCCCGCCTTCGATGGAATTAGCCCGGCTCCTGAGAAAGGAGCGGCAGACATCCTCAGGCCCCTCAGGGACGAGGAGCTCGTATGTGTCGTAGAGCATGCCGGCGGCACCCAGCAGAGAGACGGCCATTTCGTAGATCTGCTTGGTCAGTTCAGCGAAGACCCCACTTGGCAATGTGGGCAACTGTGGTCCAGACCTTCTGACCGTTGACTACCCACTCGTCGCCGTCTTTGACGGCACGAGTTGCCAGCGCGGCGACGTCAGATCCGGTTCCGGGTTCCGAGAAGAGCTGATACCAGATTTCCTCTCCGGTAAAGAGCGGCCGCAGGTAGCGGTCGAGCTGGTCCTCGTTTCCGTGTGCCAGCAGCATGGGGGCACCCATGCCATGGCCGATGATGTCAAAGAACGTGGGGCGATGGGCCGTAGCGGTGTTGAGGCGCTCGTCGACGAGGTCTTGATAGCGGTGACTCAAGCCAAGGCCACCCTGCCTTTGGAAAAGCGCACCCAGGCGAGTCCGAGGTCAAATTGTGCGCCCATGAGCTCGTCGCGATCGCCGGCGGGATCGTGTTCTGTCACAAGTTGATCGAGGAGGCTGCTGATCAGTCTCGCTTCGTTGCTCACACGAACACAGCCCTAAACGACTACGAGTTCTTTGATACCAACCTTCTTGATGATGTCAGCGAGGCTCTGGAGGTGGGCCGGGTCGGCTTCGGGTATGTCAGAGAACTGGGGACGAACACCTTGTTGCCGGAATCCGATGAGCTTGATTCGCATTGCGGGGTCGACGTCGTACAACCAACGTGCGGTGCGCTCGACGACCTCAGGGGAGTCGTTCTTGCCGGGGACCATGAGGAGGCGAACTTCGTAGAGGCGTTGCCACTCGGCCAGATGCTTGATCGACTCGAGGACGGCGGTGTTGTCGCTCCCCGTCATCTCCATGTGCACGGCCGGATCGAGTGCCTTGAGGTCGATCATGGCCCCGTCCATAACCGGAAGGAGGCGGTCCCAGGTGTCACGACTTGCCGATCCGTTGGAGTCGATGAATGTCGTGAGGTGTCCCAGCTTGTCGGAACACTTGAGAGAGCAAAACAGGTTTGCGACGAAATCTGTCTGCAGGGTTGGTTCTCCTCCGGAAACGGTGATGCCGGAGATGAAGTGGGAAACGTCTTCGATCTGTTTGACCAGAGTGTCGAGCTTGACCATCTTGCTCAGTGGGGTGCTATCGGATGGGCACACGTCTATGCAAATACCGCATTCTGTACATTGATCTTCGTCGACGACTACTTGCTGGCGGCCGTCGAACCAGAGAACCATCTCGGGACAAGGTTCGACACAGATCCCGCAACTGTCGCACTCGTTGATGGTGTAAGGGTTGTGACAGGCGATGCAGTTGAAGTTGCAGCCCTGCATGAACACAACAAAACGGTTGCCCGGTCCGTCGACCGCGCTAAACCGGATTACATCATTGAGGTGCCCTTGGGCTGCTTTCACGACTGAGGACCCGCTTTACGTATCTGTCTGTTACGTGCGAGTTCTTCACAGATCCGGCCGCAAATACCGTGCTTCCGTGCCGGCCACCCATCTCGTCGAACTGTTCCACGTCGCATTTCCGGACGAGATATCCGGTAATGCGGATGAAACCGTTCGTCGCAAGATTGAACGTGAAGTCCCGCATGCCCTCTCTGAAGGCACCCCGGATGATATCTACCATCGCGGAGGGGTTACGACGTACGGTGTCTTCCACGTGAAAGATGTCGCTGACACCTGCGTGGAACAGGTCATGGTGAGGAGCGACGGCGCGGATGTGGTCGAACATCTCGGGCTCTTCGCCGATGGGGATGCGGGTTCCGGCTGTCACTTCGAGATCGCTGTCGATGCCCGATTGGGAGTGGAGGAACGCCCTGCCGTTGTTGCCCTCGCAGTACGGCATCGGTCGATCGGCAACGAGTTCGGCGATCCTTGCGGTGATTCGATACGAGAGCTGGTTGGCTTCGTCGTCGTGTCCGTAGCGGCCTTCTTGGCCGGCGGCTTCCATGAGCAGGTCTACCGCCTCGGCGAGGCCGTAGACACCGTACATGGCAGAGAATCTGTCGAGTTCGATGAGTCCCTCGACGGCAAGGAAGTCGTGTTCGAAGAACTTGGCTTCTTCAACCAGGTAGCGGATCCGAGCTTCAATGAGTTCGGAGAGAAGCTCCACATAGTGGGGGAGGGTTTCGTCGATGAAGCTATCGATGCCACCTTGGTGGAGTAGAGCAACCTCTTTGAGGTTGAGCCGATTGAGGGTGTGGGAGCCGCCACCGATCTTCAACGAGTTGTAGCAACTCACTGCTGCATAGTCCTCGCCAAGGTCGCGCACCATCAGCGGATGGTTCACAAAGTGTGGCTTGCCGGTCTCGAAAACGGTCAGCACCGCTTCGAGAATCAGTTCGTCTGGGGTGATCTCCGGGTCAACCTTGAGGCTGACGTTCGGTACGACCTGGAGCAGTTCGCGTTCGATACGAAACAGAGTGCGGGAGATCCGGCTGTCGTGTGGTCCGAGGTTGGTGTGGACAAAAGCGTCCGGGAGCATGCGGTCGAGGGCTCGCCAGAACAGCTTGAGCTTCTTGTAGAGAGCATCGTCATCTTCAGCCTCGGCATACGGTTCGAGGATCTTGTCGAAGTCACCCAGATATACCGGGTAACCGGTGATCGATGGCACCTGGGTGTACATGATGAGAAGGAAGTTGAGGGCCTCGTCGAGGTCGGTTGGGGCGTCGAGCTCGAGGTGTGCGGACCCATTGCGGAGTGCCTTGCCATAGTCGGGGAGGATGTAGCGACCCCGATACGGTGCGGGCCCTTCGAAGAGATCACAAATAATCTGCTTATTGAGGGCCTCACGAGCTGCTTCGCTCAATGTCGGGTATTCGAGGACACCCTCAGCCAAACCGGCAAGGTAATGCTTGCGTTGGTGGTAAGTAAGGGTCGGATCGTTGACCACTTGCCGGGTCCGGATCCGAAATTCCTCCATGTTCATTGTGAGACCTCCTGGGCGCATGCCCGGACTAATAATCGAGCATCGGAGCCGATTTGTCCAGTGGTCTACTAGAGGTTCCCAGTTGTCAGTAGTCTCATGGCTCATGATCGTCACCAACACCCGGCTATGAAGACGCCTACCGAAGCACGCATATGGCGTGGTCCCATTTCTCGTCCTTCACGCCGTGAACTGCTCGCTCTCCTCGCGATTCTTGCCGTGTCGGGCCTGGTGGCTGCCAAATTTGTGGCTGCCGGTGCCCCGCTTGGGCATGACGAGGCGGTCTATGCCCTCAAGAGCCGCCAGATGAAGTTGGGGGGCACTTCAGCGTGGTACTGGAACGACTATCGATCACCCGGGCTGCCGTTGCTGCTCCAACTGACCTGGTTGGTTAGGGGCACCGAACCGTTCTTGCGGATGAGTGTGTGGGCGTTCGGTTCTCTGGGTGTGATCCTTACGTGGTTGATCGGTCGCAGCCTGTTTAGTACACGGGCGGGTTTGTTGGGGGCTGCTGGGCTGTCACTTGCCTCGCCGTGGCTTGCGTCTTCAACAAGTATTTGGCCCGATGTCCCTGGTGCTGTCTTGGGAATGGCAGCGATAGCGATCGTCTTGTTTGCTACCGATGGCGATCGTGTCTCATGGTGGGTTCTGGCTGCAGCACCGTTTGCCGTTGCCGCGGTCCTGGTTCGTTACGGCGCTCTGGTCCCGATGGGCATCGGTGGCCTGGCGATTCTGATATGGCGGTGGCCGATGCTCCGTCGCGGGTGGCCGCAGCTACTGAGCCTTGCTTCGATTATCGCGGTAGGGAGCCTTCTGATCCTTTTGGTGCCGGGCGTCACCGGTGCAGCTACCAGTCCGTTGTCTTCGATCAACACTTCGAAGGCGGCGTCTGACTTCCCAATTACCCAAGGCATTCGCGACTACATCAGGCAGGCCGACTTTGTCGCAGGCGGCTACGTGGGGCTTCTCCTCATATTGGGGCTGGTGCTGGCTGTCCTCTATGCGAAGAAGGATCCCGGGCTACGAGCCTCCGCGGTATTCGTGTTTTCGGTCACCGGGGCGACTGCTCTTGTTCTGGTCTTGATTCTGCATGGGGAGTATCGATATTTGGTCCCGGTCTTTCCTTTTGCGTGGATCCTCGGCGGCATGGGTCTCGCCGAAGCATCTCGCAGGATTCCGCGGGAGACGGCCATGGCTGTTGCCGTCGTACTGGCGATTCTTCTCCCGATCAACGCACTGTCGCACGGTGACTTGGAGGCGGACAAAAATGACGAGCGATTTGGTGACCTGCGGCTCGTTGCCACCGCGATCGATGCTGAACATGGCTATGAAGAATGCGGAGTCATCACTTCGTATATTCCACAGGTTGCCTGGTATAGCGAGTGCGTAATTCGTCGCTTTGAGACGGTGCCGGTGCTCACCTCCCCCTTCTTTGTGGAACCGCAGGCGGATTACATGCTGCTGGTCACGGGAGGAAAGCGCCAGCCTCAGGGAGAGAGCCTTGATGCCTATTTGGAAACGACCGACGAGGTCTTTATCGAGTCAGGAAACCCCGAGGCAGGCAATCTGGAATACGCGGTCGTATACACGTTGCAGGACGATAGCTAGCGACCGTTGCTCGGCTCTTCCTCAGAGGAGTCTTCTTCACTTGCGACCCGGCGACCGCGTCGTTCGAGACCGCGAATCACAAAGAACGCAAGTCCTATCGGGACGAGGAACATCAAGATCTCGTCCCAGCCACCCTGATGTGCGAGAAGCCAGCTCATGTCGGGAGACTACAGCGGGCGGCAGGCTCAATGACGGCCGCGGCGGCCTATGACCCGGTATTGCCTAGCCAGGGATACAAGCGCTCGAAGGGATTCCAGATGCGGCCATCGCGGTTGCCGTGAGCGGGTTCATCTTCAGACGTCGTGACGTCGACTGAGCGGTCCTGGCGGCTCCACCCTTTGACACTTATGCACATATGCGTATAATCGCCGCTCTTGAAACAGAAGGACTCATGAAAACCCGCATCGCCATCTTGGGTGCCTCCGGGTATGCCGGGGGCGAACTTATACGTTTGGTCGATGACCATCCCGACTTGGAAGTCACGTTCCTAGGTGCTCACACCAAGGCCGGTGCCAAGCTCAGCGAGGTGCACCCCCACCTGACCGGCGGGGACCGTGACCTGCAGCCAAACAACCCCGACGCGGTCAATGCAGACCTTGCTTTCCTAGCTCTTCCCCATGGTGCATCTACAGATCCCGCAATGCGGCTGTTGGGCAACGGTGTCAAGGTTGTCGATCTAGGCAGCGATTTTCGGATGGACTCGCCAGCCCGCTACGAAGCGGCTTATGGGTCGCCGCACCCCTTTCCAGAGGAGCTGGGGAAGTGGCCGTACGGTATTCCCGAGTTGTTTGGGGACCAGTTGGTTGGTGCTGATCGGGTGGCGGCTCCTGGTTGCTATCCGACCTCGGCGTTGCTGGCAACCGCCCCGCTGCAGAGAGCCGGGTTGATCGGTGACGGCACGGTGATTGTCGACTCGATGTCCGGTGCGTCTGGCGCGGGTCGTGCCGCCAAGGAGAACCTGACCTTTGGTGCGATCGACGAGGGAGTCAGCGCATATGGTGTGCTCACCCATCGGCACCGCCCGGAGATCGAGCAGGGCTTGGGCGCAGTCGGCGATGTTGAGCCCACTGTCATCTTCACTCCGCATCTGGTGCCAATGCAGCGGGGAATCATGTCAACTTGTTACGTCCCGCTGGCCGACGGCACTGACGCGGGAACGATCGGCGAGGTCTACGAGTCTGCATACGCCAAGACCCCGTTTGTGACCGTCGTCGATCAGTTGCCGATCACCCGCTGGATCGTGGGCACTAACCGTGCTCTGGTGAAACCACACTTTGATCCGCGCACCAACACTGCCGTTGTGGTCTCGGTGATTGACAACCTGCTCAAAGGGGCTGCCGGCCAGGCGGTGCAGTGCGCCAACCTGATGCTGGGTCTCGAAGAAACCGCCGGATTGCCGATGGCAGGGTGGATGCCGTGAGCGTCACCGCGGCCGCCGGCTTCACCGCAGCGGGAATTGCGTCGGGAATCAAGCCCGCGGGCAAACTCGATCTGGCGCTGGTCGTCGGAGGGGAGTCGACAATTGGCGCCGCCGTCTTCACCGTCAATCAGGCGGCAGCGGCCCCGGTGACTTTGTCAAGACACCACTTGGCGAGTGACCCAACTGTCCACGCCGTACTTCTGAACTCGGGCTGTGCCAATGCTGGGACCGGAGCACCGGGGCTCGTCGCTGCTAGGGGTTCGGTAGAAGCCGTTGCCGCGTCGCTCGATTGCTCAGTTGAAGATGTCCTCGTCTGCTCCACAGGCGGTATCGGGAAGCCGCTTCCCATCGATCTGGTCTTGGCTGGCATCCCCAACGCAATTGCGTCGCTCGAAAAGGGTTCCGACGCGGGAACACTGGCGGCTCGGGCGATCATGACCACAGACACGGTGCCAAAGGAGAGCGTCCGGTCCCGCGACGGGTTCACCGTCGGCGGGATGGCCAAA
Organism: Acidimicrobiia bacterium; assembly: GCA_033791245.1. Lineage (GTDB taxonomy): Bacteria > Actinomycetota > Acidimicrobiia > Spongiisociales > UBA5794 > JAAETI01. Next base: position 21,146 of record JASJHC010000403.1, read on the forward strand.
GGTGCCGGCATGGTCCGCCCCGACATGGCGACCATGCTGGTTGTGCTCACTACTGACGCGGTGGTGGATCCGAGTCTTCTGCAAGAGGCGTTGCGGGGGGCTGTCGACGAATCGTTCCACGCCCTCAATATCGATGGATGCCCTTCCACCAATGACACCGTCATCTTGCTGGCATCCGGCGACAGCGAGTTCACCCCCACCCCGGGCGTCTTCATACAGACGGTTACCGCCGTCTGCTGGGACCTGGCGAACCAGTTGGCCGCCGACGCCGAGGGGTCGAGCCGGGTCGTGACGATTGAAGTCCACGGTGCGGTCGACGATGCGACCGCAAGACGGGCCGGCCGCCTCGTCGCCGATTCCGCATTGGTACGGTCGGCGTTCTTCGGTGGGGATCCGAACTGGGGCCGACTCCTTGGCGCTTTGGGTGCCACGGACTTGAAGTTCGATCCGGACCTGTTTGGTGTTGCCTATGAGGGGATAGACATTGCGCGAGCCGGGGTGGCGGTCCCTCACGACAACGTTGCTCTTCACGACGCCATCACGACTGGAGACTTCAACGTCACGATGACAATCGGTGCCGGCCCAGGGAGCGCCCGAGTAATCACTACCGACCTAACGCCCGAATACGTGACCTTCAACGCGGAGTACAGCTGATGATCAACACCGGACACTCAACGCCCCACGAGGCCAAACCGCGTATCGCCAAGACGATGGGCAAGGCGCGCATCTTCTCCGAAGCCCTGCCATTCATCAAGGACTTCCGCGGCAAGACCGTCGTCATCAAGTACGGCGGATCGGCAATGGTCGACGAAGGTCTAAGAAGCACGTTTGCCGACGATGTGGCGATGATGCACTACGTCGGAATCAACCCCGTCATCGTCCATGGTGGTGGCCCGCACATCTCAGCTGCCATGGGCCAGCGTGGTATCGAGCCGCAGTGGTTTGAGGGTCTTCGAGTTACCAACGAAGAGACCATTCGGGTGGTTCAGTCAACCCTCGCTGGGGAGATCAACCCCGACATCGTCCGTCTGATCAACGCTCATGGTTCGGTTGCCGCCGGTATCAACGGCCTGGACGGGAATCTCTTCGTCGCAAAGCCCAAGGACGAGCGGCTCGGGTTTGTCGGCGAGATCACTGAGGTCAACCCCGGCCTGATTCAGAGTCTGCAACATCAGGGATATGTCCCGGTGGTTGCTCCGTTGGCACGTGGTGAAGACGGCAAGGTATATAACCTCAACGCCGACACCGCGGCTGGTGCGCTTGCCGAAGCGCTTGGTGCACTCAAGGTGATATATCTCACCGATGTCGAGGGCCTGTACCGCGATCTTGGCGACAAGGACTCGCTTATCGCCAGAATCGTTCTGGATGACTTGCAGGCTTTGATCAACTCGGGGTCGGCTTCAGCAGGCATGCTGCCGAAGCTCGAGTCCTGCATTTCGGCGGTTCGCGGTGGCGTCGAGCGGGCCCACATTCTCGACGGTCGGATGCAGCACGCCTTGTTACTCGAGGTGTTTACTCCAGAAGGGATTGGAACGATGGTGACCATAGAGCCGGTCGTATGAGTCCGGCAACTGCATCACGACGCCGTCTGATTAGAAAGCTCATTGGGTCGGGATTAATCACGAGCCAGGCGAAACTCGTCGAGATGCTGGAGGCGGAGGGCTTTCCTGTCACCCAGGCCACAGTTTCTCGCGATCTGGTGGCGATAGGTGCCTTCAAAACTCGCGATGAGGACGGCCGGGTCCACTACAGCACGGCGGCAAGCCTCGAGGAGTTGTCGGAGGCCGAGATCAGGCTGCGGCGGGCCGTCAATGACTTTGTGGAAGAGATTTCAGTTTCCGACAACGTTGTTGTCATCCACACACCACCGGGAGCGGCCCACCTTGTCGCCGGCGCCATAGATGCGGCCCGGGTGGACGGTGCGATCGGCACCATTGCCGGCGATGACACGCTGATGGTTGTTGCTGACGCCGAGGTCGGCGGCAGTGAAGTTGCTTCAAAGATCGAAGAAATGGGAGTTAGAAGATGAGAGATATCAAAAAGGTTGTTCTTGCCTACAGCGGTGGTTTGGACACTTCTGTGATCTTGCAGTGGATCAAGGATGAATACGGTGCCGAGGTGGTTACTTACACCGCGGATGTTGGTCAGGGCGAGGAAGTGGCCGAGGCAGAAGAGAAGGCCATGGCCACCGGAGCTTCTCAGGCCATTGTCGATGATCTGCGTGCCGAGTTTGTGTCCGATTTCGTGTTCCCGGCGATCCGCGCCAATGCCATCTACGAGGGCTACTACCTGTTGGGTACCTCACTGGCCCGCCCCATTATCTCCAAGGGCATGATGGAGGCTGTGAAAGCAACCGGCGCCGATGCCATTGCCCACGGTGCCACGGGCAAGGGCAACGATCAGGTACGTTTTGAGTTGGCTGCCTATGCCATCGACCCGACGATCAAGGTCATTGCCCCATGGCGGGAGTGGGATCTCAAGGGAAGGGCCGATTGCGTCGCCTACGCCGAGGAGCGCAACATCCCGATTCCGGTGACGCCAGAAAAGCCATATTCGATGGACGCCAATCTGCTGCACATCTCGTTCGAGGGTGGGGTCCTGGAGGACCCATGGGTGGCACCGCCCAAGGGCATGTTCCGGATGACCGTTGATCCGTGGGAAGCCCCGGACATGATGGAGACGTTGGCTATCGAATTCGAGAAGGGCGATGCCGTTGCCATCAATGGGGTTCGGATGAGCCCTGTTGAGATCCTCACCAAGCTCAATACGATCGGTGGGGCGCATGGCATTGGCCGGGTCGATATCGTCGAGAACAGGTTTGTTGGCATGAAGTCCCGAGGTGTCTATGAGACGCCGGGTGGGACGATCCTGCATCACGCCCATCGTGCGGTCGAGTCGCTGACCTTGGATCGCGAGGTCACCCATCTACGTGATGAGTTGTCGCCCCGCTATGCGGAGATGGTCTACAACGGGTTCTGGTATTCGCCGGAGCGTGAGGCTCTGCAGAAGTTCATGGACGAGATCCAGCAGCGGGTCAACGGCGAGGCACGCATGATTTTGTACAAGGGCAATGTCATTGTCGATGGGCGTCGCTCTGATTCCCACAGCTTGTACGACGAGGCCACGGTTACGTTCGAAGCCGACGAGGTCTATAACCAGGCCGACGCCGATGGCTTCATCCGTCTCCAGTCGCTGCGGCTGCGCACCTTTGCCGAGAAGCGTCTCGGAGAGGGCGAGTAGACATGTCCCTGTGGGGCGGCAGATTCGAGGAGGGCCCGGCCGAGTTGTTGTGGCGGTTCACCGTCGATCGTTCTGATCGGCGTTTGCTGGTCGACGACATTGAAGGCTCCGTAGCCCACGCCGCGATGCTGGCCGATGTCGGGATACTAAGTGCGGAAGAAGCCACCGCGATTGCCGATGGTCTGGCCGCGGTGCTGGAGGAGGCCCGCTCCGGCGAGTTTGAGTGGTCCGATGGCGATGAAGATGTGCACTCGGCAGTCGAAAGGCGTCTTGGTGAGCTCATCGGTCCGTTGGCGGGCAAACTGCATACCGGCCGGTCCCGCAATGACCAGATCTGTCTCGACTTGCGGTTGTACCTGCGGCGGGCCGCCGATGCACGTGCGGTTCAGGTTGTAGACCTGGTGCGGGTGTTGATGCACCTCGCGGAGGAGGTTGGCGATACGGTCGTTGCCTCATACACCCATGTGCAGCAGGCACAAGCCGTGCCGCTGGCGCATCATCTTCTGGCCTATGCCTGGATGTTGGTACGGGACCGTGATCGGTTCCAGGATGCCTGTTCCCGTATTGACATGTCGCCCCTCGGCGCTGGTGCTTCGGCGGGGAGTCGGTTGCCGCTGGATCCGGCCAACAGTGCGGAGAGACTCGGCTTCTCTTCTGTCTTTGCCAATTCGATGGATGCGGTTGCGTCCCGGGACTTCGTTGCGGAATATGCCTTCTGCTGTGCACAGACGATGGTGACCTTGTCGCGGCTGTCCGAGGAGTTGGTGCTGTGGGCAAGCGAGGAGTACTCGTGGGCGACGTTTGATGATGCCTTCACGACGGGCTCATCGGCCATGCCGCAGAAGAAGAACCCCGATATTGCCGAGCTGGCCAGGGGCAAGACGGCAACTGTCATCGGGGACCTCACCGGTCTCATGACGCTGCAGAAGGGGCTTCCCCTCACCTACAACAGGGACCTGCAGGAGGACAAGCGGGCCGTCTTCCATGCAGACGACACGGTGTCGTTGGCGCTGGCGGCATTGGGCGGGATGATCGAGAGTGCGGTGTTTCACCCGCCGCAGCCTTCCTCGATGGTGACGGCTCTCGATCTTGCCGAGATCCTGGTGAACCGTGGTGTTCCTTTCCGGCAAGCCCATGAGGTTGTTGGTGGTCTGGTCGCCGGTTTGGTTGCGGAAGGACGCACACTTTCGGATACCACGGCTGCCGAGCTGGAGGCGGCCCATTCCCAATTGTCTGCGGACGATCTCGCTTCACTGACTCCGGCCGCCTCGGTGGCGGACCGGGTTACCGCCGGTGGTGGTTCGATGGAGTCGGTGCAGACTCAGCTGGCTGCCTTGCGCGAGCTGTTCGGATAGCGGTGCGCCGTCTGCGTTGGGTGACGAGTACCTGAAGCTGTGCGGGGGACCGTGGCAGAATGGTCCCATGAGGCGAATCGGTCCAAGTGCGGTTGTGGTGGCGCTCCTGCTGAGCGCCTGTGGCCCGAGCTCCCGCCTTGAGGTTGAGACGAACAGCGGTGGTGTTCTCGATTGTCCGTCTGAGACCATCTTGTATGCGATGGTCGACGGTGACTCCTCTAAGCCGGGGGCCACCACGCCACTCGAAGAGGCAGCCGCGTGGATTGGCGGCGAGTTCTTGCCGGATGGCATACCGAGCATCGAGTCCGAGTCTGGCAATGGAGCGATTGTTGTGGTCGTGGATTTCGATGGGAATCGGGTGGGCCGGGTCTTGATGGTTCACCACGAGACCGGTTGGTTTGTCCAGTCCACCGCGGCCTGCGGTTAGGCGATTGACATGCGCGACGAAGAAGACATGTCGGGTTGGTGGATCTGGGGGTTTGGGAGACGTGGCACGTCTACGGCGATCGGCCGCTGGTCGTGTAGGTATGACCGAGCGGCGTCGTGAACAAGTAGTCGCCGCCACCGACAGCCTGTTCCATTCCGATACGTATTCCCCGAGGAACTCGATCTGATGGCTCGGCTTGCAGGCATGACAAGATTCGGGCGATGGGCAGGTTGGGACTACGAATCCTTCACCGACGAAAGCACCCAGCATGTCTCGGTCTGGGAGAAGGACGGGGCGCAGCCGATCCCGAAGACGCAGGTTGCGCCGTCGCCAAAACCAGTTGCGTTCATGTCCGTGGGTCCGGCGAAAGCAGATCCCAACGGTTGCCTTCGATATCGAGAAACACCGCGATCTGCCCGTAGGCCTCCGGGCGCGGTTCGGAAACGAACTCCACCCCCGCGTCGCGCATCCGTTGGTGGGTGGTATCGAAGTCGTCTACGCGAAGGAAGAATCCGACCCGTCCACCGAATTGGTCCCCAATTCGGTCTGCTTGGCGCTCACCGTCTGCTTGGGCCAGGAGCAGTCCGGTCTGTGCGTTCCGCGGCTTGACGACGATCCAACGTTTCGGTCGTCCGTCGTTGGTCAGAGAGGGTGAATCGTCTACAAGCTCGAAGTCGAGCACATCGACGAAGAACCTGAGTGCGGTGTCGTAGTCACGCACGATGAGGGTGACGAGATCAAGATGTGCCATTGGATGGATACCTCACAGATTCACGGCTTGAGCTGACGCATTGTCTCGCACATCATCCTGACACCGCAACGGTCGGATCTCGGACACCACGCGGTATTGACCCAGGAGGCTGCCAGCGAGACAATGAACAGGAATGCGAATTGGTCTCCACCCTTGTTCACGTCGTCGCCGAGGAACCCCTCGGCTTGCCGATACCGTGACGCGTCGCCGGCCCAACCGTCGGCAACTCGAACGCTCCCATGACGCCCGCAAGCGTCACGTAACCGCGGCGAACAAGCACGGGATGGGTTACAACGGCCTCTAGCTGTCGCGTCCTGTCTCTAGTTTCAAGACCGAGGTCAGCTGTCAGTCGCCGGCGATCCGGGCCTCTTGAACTTGCGTATATTGCGCCGGTATTTCGGCCCCGTCTACGCAAGAACCCAGGGGCGCCCCGGGTTTCTTGAACTTGCGTATATGCCGCCGGTATCCCGGCGCCGGCTACGCAAGAACCCAACGGCGGCGCGGGATGCCGGATCGCGTCATATGATTGTGAGTAGCAATTCACCTGTTCAAGCACTGGGGCCGAAATGGAAACTGAAGAAGATCGGTCCGAGCGACACGACCGAGAACGCAAGGAATCGGCCGAGCGCTACGAGATTGAGCGCAAAGCGTCACACGAGCGTGACGCCCGAGAGCGTGAAGAGTCACGCGAACGTGCCACTAAGCAACGCAAAGAAGATCACGAGCGCCACCGCCAAGAGCGCAAGCAAAGGCCGATGTAGTCGACTAGAGACTGCTGAGAGCGTCCATCGGGTCGGTGTATTCGTAGCCCAGTTCACTGGCAACGGCCTTGTCGGTCACCAGTCCGCCGCACACATTGAGCCCGTTGCGCAAATGTGGGTCATCGGTTAGCGCTTGACGCACCCCTTTGGTTGCCAGCGCCAAAGCGCGGGGGAGAGTCACTGTGTTCAGTGCTGCGGTCGACGTCTTCGGCACTGCCCCCGGCATGTTGGCAACGCAGTAGTGGACTGTGTCGTCGACAATGTATGTCGGCTCGGTGTGTGTTGTCGGATGTGATGTCTCGAAACACCCACCCTGGTCGATGGCCACATCGACTAATACCGAACCAGGCCGCATGCGCGGCACCATGTCTGCGGTGACCAACTTGGGCGCACGAGCACCCTTGACCAGTACCGCACCAATCACCAGGTCGGCGTCGATGACCTCTTCGTCCAATGCTGTGGCGGTTGAATAGATGGTGGTGAGGGCGGGACCGAAATGTCGGCCCAGCTTGTCGAGCACGTCAACGTTGTTGTCGAGCAACGTTACGTTCGCACCCATGCCGAGAGCGACATCGATGGCGTTCTCTCCAACAACGCCACCACCGATGACAACCACATTGGCGGGGGCGACACCGGCGATTCCGCCGAGCAAGATTCCGGATCCACCGTGCACGCTCTCTAACGCCGTCGCTCCGGCTTGTACCGAGAGACGTCCCGCGACTCGAGACATTGGGGCAAGGAGCGGCAGGCCACCGTTGTTGTCGGTGACTGTCTCGTAGGCGATACAGATTGCTCCGCTGGCGACGAGGTCTTTGGCTTGATCCGGATCCGGAGCGAGGTGGAGGTAGGTGAACAGGATCTGGTTCTTCCGCAGCATCGCCCGCTCTTGGGGCTGCGGTTCCTTGACCTTCACCACCATGTCTGCGGTGGCGAATATGTCAGCGGCTGAGGAAATGATGGTGGCTCCGGCTGCTTCGTAGTCGGTATCGGCAACGCCCACACCAAAGCCGGCGCCGGATTCAACGATGACTTCCTGACCGTGGCGGACCAGTTCACGGATCGAAGGTGGTTTCAGACCAACCCGGAGTTCGGCAACTTTGATTTCCTTGGGCACACCAACGATCACGGCATCAGCTCCCTGTGGGTTCGGCTACTGCATTAAGATTATCTGGAGAGTGGCCGTATGTGGTTGCGATCTGCTGTGTCGTATCCGGCTATTGCGCAATAATATTGCGCCGCAGAACCGAAAAGCGAAGGATTATTGTGACGTATCATCTCGACCCCACGGACCGAGCGATCTTGGCCGTACTTGGAGATGATGGGCGTATCAGCAATGTGGCCCTTGCGGAGAAGGTGCACTTGTCCCCGTCAGCATGCTTGCGCCGACTGCGCCGTCTCGAAGACGGTGGTGTCATCGATCGTTATGCGGCTGTCATCGATCCGGCCAAGATCGGGAAAGCCACCTCGGTATTCGTTGATATCTCCCTGTCGAGCCAGCGTGATGACCTTCTCGACTCCTTCGAGGCCGCGGTCAAGGACGTCCCTGGAGTGATGAGCTGTCACCTGATGGCCGGCGACGCCGACTATGTCGTTCAGATCCTGTGCGCCGACGTGGAGGACTACGAACGGATCCATCGCAGCTACTTGTCTCGGCTGCCCGGCGTGATCAGGCTTCGCTCCAGCTTTGCGCTGCGCACCGTCTGCTCAAAACCCGCCTACGAGATCGAATAGCTGAGCTGGAGCTATTCACCACCCTCCTAGTGATGCGTCATCGCATCGGTTCCGGCGATCCGAGCACGGTAGGTGGCGATAGCCCTCTCGCCTATACGTTCCGGAGGCTCGTTTGTCCGGTCTCCCTGTTCAACGAGCCACTGCCATAGATCCGGTCGAACCGCCATCGAACCGGCGCGGTGGGCACCCGGGCGCATCAACATAACGAACAGAACTACAAGCAGCCCGATCATGAAGAAGACCGCAACCAAGATGGCGCGGGCAAACGGGTCGCCATGCCATATCTGCACCGAACCGCCGCTCGCCTCCGGGATCCGGAAAGCTCTAAACAGATACACAAAGATGTAGACACCGCTGTAGATCAAGAAACTAACCAGTGCAACCAGGGCGAGCACTCTCTTCATGTCATGGCTCCCTTTCGATGTTGCGGACTGCTTCCTGGTGGTCGGCGTCAGTGGGGAGGACGATGCGTCCCAAAGAGGTTTCTCTAATGAGTCTCATCACCGGCCTCGGTAGTGATTTGTACATGGTGGCCACTACTACACAGAGCATGGCCACAGCTAGCAAGGCCGCCCCGAACCCATAGCCAAGACCGATGGCCCAGGGGCTCTCGTAGAACAACCCGAGGCGGTCGTCGTAGAACCGGTTGCCAACAATCACTGAGACTGCACCGGCGACAATGGCAGCGACAGCGAGGCCCAGATAGGTCAGCCGGCTGCGGAGACCGCGGCGAAGGAACCAAGGTTCGCGGAGCCGATACCCGGCCGCATCTATAGCATCGCCGATCGCCCCGTAGGTGCCGACGACCACATTGTGTTTCCTGCGGAGGCTGCTGTGCGGAAAGAGGCGACGCAGTGCATCTGAGATGAGTAATGCACCCGAGATGAGGATTCCCACCCCCATCAGGCTTGGGAAGAACACAGCAATAGTCATGGCGATTCCGGTTTCTGTCGATCGACGAATCCGAGTGTTCCATCGACAAGCACGGAGTCTCCATCGTTGAGGACGCGGGTCGCTTGGGGAACGTTGAGGACGGCGGGTAGTCCTAATTCACGAGCCACGATGGCGGCGTGGGAGAGCGGCCCGCCCGTTTCGAGGACGATCGCACCGGCGGTGAGGAACAGGGGCGTCCAGGACGGGTCGGTCGCGTGGGCCACCAGGACGTCGCCGCGCTCCAGGGCAACACCATCGGCCAGCGACGCAATAACACGGACCGCGCCGGTTGCTTGCCCCGGACTCGTCGCCCAGCCTTGGAGTCGGTTGCCGGTCGGGGCCTCGCGGAGCTCGATGTTGTCGGGTCGTCCCCTGAACCAGTCTGGGAGCGGGCCCGCCGCATTGCAGACGGTGGCGGTCTCGCGACGGGCCTCCAGTTCGTTCTTGTCGACACCACACGATCCGAAGAGCATTCCCTCGAGCTCAGCATCTGTCAGGTATCCGACGAGGTCAGGGTTGGGGAGTTGGCGCGACGCGGCGAGCCGTCTGCTGGCTTCGAGAATGGTGCGGCGTTCTTCTCCACCGAGGACAAGAAGGGCACTCTTGGCCTGTTCCCGAAGTTCGAGGAAACGTGTGGTTTCGGCAGTCTGGCGTCGTAGCCAGCGTGCCCGCATGTCTACGAACTGGCCTGTGAGGATGCGCGTTCTCCGCCACTTCTTGTCGGAGGAGAGATGCTGATACAGCCTGGAGAATGCATCGTCATCGGTTGATGTTGGTGTCGGACGTGGCGTCGCTTGCCGGTCGAGATTCTGGAGTTGGTTCCAGATCCAGACATCGTCCTCGGTCCACGATACATCTCCGTATACGGCTTTCGAGCCCATGGCTCGCAGCACGACGTCGAGGGCATTTAGAAACTCGGGACCTTGATCAGGAAGCGCTCCGATCTTGGTGCGCAATCCAGATGGGGACCCGTTGATGAGTGCTCGAATGGCGGGAGTTCCATGGCTATTGAGCACGGCGGCCAGGCCGGTATTGCGATCACCCCGCAAGGTGCTGGTATTCATTTCTTGTTGGGTGAGCATCTGTGCCCACGAGACGGCTTGGTCTTCGGTCATCCAGCGTTCCAAGAGCAGCTCCAACGCACGATAAGTGGCTCCGGCCGCACTGGACGCTCCTACTTCGGCGGTGTAGCCCCGCCAGGCAAGGTCTCGGATCCTCTGTCGATAGGCAACAAGACTTCTGACCGGCAGGGTCGAGATATCGATGTCGAGCTGGGCAATTGCCTGCGCCGCGGCCGCGGTCAGCTGCACTTCGTCGAAGATCCGTTTGTGGGCTTGTCTGGAACGCAACGCGGCGAAGAGATGAACCCCACTTGATTTCGCACCAGGGTCTTCGGCGATGGTGTGGCCGAGATACTGGCGTTCCACCTCTGCGGGGTCTCCGCCTGGCAGTGATGCAGCAACTGCGCAGATAGCGGAAAGGTCGAGCACTGCTCTCCCACGGAACCGAGAGACGAGGGGACGGTTGTCTGGCGGGGTGTCTCCACCAAGATCGGCAAAGGTGGAGCGGAATGCGTTCTCCAGCATGGGGGCGTTGATCGTCCACAACAGTGGAGACACGACTCCGGGGAGCATCTCAATGACACCGTGTGGTGTGTAGGTGGCCTGATTGTGGTGGTCGCTATCGAAACCATCATCGATGCTCGATGCTGCGACAGGATCGGTGATGGGGCGTACCTGCAGTAGAGATATCCCGTTGCTGTCGTAAGCCCACTCGATGTCTTGGGGGCGGCCGAGAGACGATTCGATTCGTAGCGCGAGACGGGCCAGATCCTCTAGGAAGATCAGTTCGTCCGGGTTGGTCGCCGAGACGATTTCGAGGGTGTCCTTGCGGATCAGGAAATCGGAGGGAGTGACCTTCCCGGATACCAGGGCCTCGCCCATTCCGCGTACCGCCTCGATTCTGATCAGGTGCTCGCGGCCTCCGGGGTCCTTGGTGAAAGCGACGCCGGACCACTGTGGATTGACTTGTCGCTGCACTACCACACCCATGGCGAGGCTCTTGTGCGAGATTCGATGGCGACGTCTGTAGGCACGAGCCGCCGGCATCCACAGTGATGCCCAGCAGCGCCGTATCGCGGTTTCGAGTTCGGCGATCGTCGTCACGTCGGTGACGGTCAGGTATTGACCAGCGAAAGATGCCTCCACCATGTCCTCAGCTGTCGCCGACGAACGGACCGCAACCGGACCGCCGCTCAACAGAGTGTCTCCGATACGCTTGATGGTTGCTGCCACGGTTTCCGGCAAGGGTGCCGCCAGGAACGTGCGCTCAATAGCAGCCGCTTCCGCAACGAGGTGATCTGGCTTGGGGAGAGCTGACGTTCGAAGATCCTCGACCAGAAGCTGCAGGCTGTTGTCGGAGACAGCCTCGTTGTATGCGGCTGTGGTCAATACTGCGGTTGCGGGAATCGGATAGCCATGAGCCAGCAGCAGATCGAGACCGGCCGCCTTGCCGCCGACGGCAAGCGGATCGTGTCGAGATCCGTCTAGGAAAGTGAATAGAGGAGCTTGTCCCCTGGTGGCGATCATGGTGCCACCGCCGCGGCCGAAACGGTGAACGAGTAGTCGACGATCGTTACTCCGGTCCAGTCAAGGCCAGCCAGCCGCACTCCGATTTCGCTGCCACCGGTGTCGACAATCTCGACGAAACCGAACTGTCCGCCGCCAGGGAACGCACCTTCGCTATAGGGACCACCCTTGGCGCTTCCGGGCCGGTCGAGCGCCGCGGCGTGTAGGAGAGGGAAGGCTGCGTTCCCTGCGGCGGAATAGTCGGTGTTGGTGCCGTCGTCGATCGCCACCATGTGGGCGTCGCCGGCAACCATCAAAATGTTGTTGATGTCGTGATCTGCGATGAAGTTGGCGAGACGCACCCTTTCGCTGGTGTAGCCACCCCAGTGGTCCGCCCCCGGTTCGGCAGCGGCAATCCAGGGGACAGAGCTGACAACAATCGTCAGACTATGGGTGGAGGCGGCAGCGAGAAGTTGCTCTTGGAGCCAACCGAACTGGGTCGTCCCGAGCATCGTCTTGTCTTTGCTGTCAGTGATCGTGTTTGGATCGCGCATCGAGCGACCATCGAGAAGGATGAACTGAACACGACCGATACTGAACGTCTGATTGATTGACTCGGCATCAGGCAGGGGGTAGTGAGGCACATAGGAGGTGTAGGCATCGCGGGCGAGGCGCCGGGTCGGCGCGGTTCTGTCGCTGTCGTTGCCCCCGTAGTCGTGGTCGTCCCACACATAGGCGACCGGCACCGAGGCGAGCAGCGCCGCCTGCGCTGGCTGGGTCAGCGTCTTGTCGAACGATTCGGTGAATTGTGCTGCGGTTTCCATGTAGTCGGCGTAGAAGAAGTCGCCGGGCACCAGGAACAGATCGGGTTGGGCCTGCAGGATGGTGTCGTATACAGCGCCGTTGGAGCCGAGCCGAGCGCAGCTGCCAATCGCAACGGTGAAGCTGGCAGCTTGCGATGAGAAGGTGTGGAAAGAACCGCTCCGTTCTGGACGGAGTATGTCGTCAACGATGAAACTGTAGGTGTAGTTGGTCTTGGGGATCAGTTGGCTCAGCTCGAAACGCCAAACTCCGTCGGTCCCTGCGCCATCGATGCTGTGGGATCGACCACCGTCATCGGTGACCACCGCGGTTGTCGTGTTGGCGTCTTCGACCCTGGCAACGATGGTGGCTGAGGTGTCGGTGACGCCACCGGTCCACAGCCAGGTCACCGGGGAGTCGGGAAGTGCGGTGCGGTCCGACTCGGGATGTGAAGGCCCGTAGCCATGGTCGTAGAGAGATTGGGCAATCACGCTCCCGGTGAATAGCACCATGATCACGACAGTTGCCAGGAAGACGATCGAGGCGACGGACTTGGTGCGGTGCCAGGCAACGAGAAATGCCACCGCGGGGACAAGGAACACCGCGGCAGGTATAAACGCCAGGAGTGGTTGGTGTTGCAGTGCGGCGAAGACGCCAAGCGAGGCGGCCGCGACGACGAGGATCCCGCCGCCGATCCCTTCCCAATGCCACGCCACGACGGTGCCGATGGCAAGGATGACGAGGGTGAGCAACTGCGCTTGACGTTCCCACAACTCGAGATCGGGGCCGTGGGGGAAGCCGACGGTGACGGCGAGCATCACAAAGACCGACACCGCAACCACCGCCCAGGTGCGGGCGAGGCGGCGTGACAGCTGTTCCACACGGTCGGTTATCGCAACGGCGTGGAGTCCGTGGTCGTTCTCCGACTGGGCCATAGCGTCCCTCCGGCGTTGCCGGGAGCCGTCCTTATCACCAACGTACGTCGGCAGGTCGTGGCGGGGATAGGGGACTTACGTCCCGATCGGATGGGGCCGCGGCATTTCTGGATCAATACTTGACACGACTAACAGCATTAGTTACATTAACTAAACAAGTTAGTTACGAGGAGGAGGACACCTTGAAGAAGCTCACCACGGAGATCATGATCGAAGCCCCGACATCGGTCGTATGGGAGACGCTTGCCGATCTGGACGAATACGAGGAATGGAACCCGTTTATCGTCTCGATCGAGGGTCGGGTCGAAGAGGGATCGCAGCTAAGGGCCCGCATGCAGCCACCGGGTGGCATGGCGACCACTTTCAAACCGACGGTGACGGCGGTTGAGCACAACCGGTACTTCGAATGGCTTGGCCATCTCGGAATCCGCGGCCTGTTTGATGGCCGGCACCAGTTCAAACTCGAGGAAGTGGGCGAGGGGACTATGTTCACCCAAAGCGAAGAGTTCACCGGGATTCTGGCACCGCTGTTGATGAGGCTGATCGGGTCTAAGACCGAGGCCGGATTCGAAGCGATGAACGAGGCACTCAAGACCCGGGTTGAGCAGGTTGTTGGCGAAAGAGGCTGATGGGAAAGA
>JASJHC010000404.1:0-8800 GCA_033791245.1 Acidimicrobiia bacterium
TAAATGACTCTTGCGTAGTTACACCCGTGTAAGTATCATTGACAACCCGTGCGCGACATATGGGGTACGCACGACGGCATGACCCACAAGATGTAGTGGGTGTGGACAGAATTGTGGATAAATCACGTCTCGGGGACGTGACGGGAAGGGTGACAGTATGGGCCAGGGATTGACTATCGACCGGAGGTTCACAACCAAAGGTCAAGACGTCTATACAACGGTGGAGTGGAGTAGTAGGGACTCCAGGATCACCAACCCTGATGGATCGGTCGTCTTTGAGATGCTGGGAGCCGAGATCCCGGCCCAGTGGTCACAGGTCGCATCGGACATCATGGTCTCGAAGTACTTCCGTAAGGCGGGTGTCCCCCAGGTCGACGAGACAGGCAAAGCCGTTCTCGACACAGATGGCAACCCCGTCACCGGCTCCGAAACCTCAGCTCGTCAGGTGATCCAACGCCTCGCTTCGACATGGCGCTGGTGGGGCGAGAACAACGGCTATTTCTCATCAGACGACGACGCGGAAGCGTTTGAGGATGAGCTCGCCTACATGCTGCTGCACCAAATGGCAGCCCCCAATTCCCCGCAGTGGTTCAACACCGGCCTCAACCACGAATACGGCATTACCGGCACCGAGCAGGGTTTCTGGTTTGTGGATCCCGCCACCGATGAAGTCACCGCATCTAAGGATGCTTACAGTCGCCCTGCCCCCCATGCATGTTTTCCCGAAGGCACCCGAATCTCGCTTCGCGACGGCTTCAAGCCGATCGAGAAGATCGAGCCGGGCGACATCGTACTGACACATGAGGGTCGCTTCCGATCTGTTACCGACACAATGCAGCGTCAAGTCGAAGAAGACCTGGTGCGGATGCGAATCACCAAACTCACCGCAACCGATCTCATCGCGACGACAAACCATCCGATCCTTGCCGTTCGCAAGGGCGCGACGGTGCCAGCTTGGATCAATGCTGGTGACCTCAGCAAGGGCGACTACGTGGTGGTCGGTGGAGCTCGCAGCGATGACGTCGTCCCCGAGATGGTCGACCTTGCTGCCGGCCTGACCAACAACTACGAGGTCGCCGAGACAACAATCACGACACGCAACGCGCCGCATCGGCCGACGATGCGGCGCTATCTCGACCTTGCCAACCCGGCCTCGATGAGGCTGCTCGGTCGCTGGTTAGGCGACGGAAGTGTGCTCCATGAGTCCCGTGATGGGGCCACATCTGGGATCGGTTTTGTGTTCAACGCCGAAGACACAGATGGCATTACTGACACCGCACATCTGATGGAAGAGATATTCGGTGTCACCGCCAAAACAGAGTTTGCCAAAGGCCAAAACACCGCGCATCTGCGATATGTCAGGCGCCCAATTGGTCAGTGGTTCTCAACAACCTTCGGTGAGGGTTTCAGCGGAAAGTCGATTCCCCAGTTTGTCTTTGATCTACCCAGGGAACACCGGATCCAGCTGCTAGTCGGTCTCTACGCCGCCGATGGCTGCATTCATCGCGTCAAGAACTACATCGGTCTCAATTTCGACCACTCAAACCGCGAACTCGCCGAAGGTGTGTGGCGGCTTGCCCGGTCCCTCGGCTATGCGCCGTCGATCTCCGGTGGAGACATTCGTCCCGGTGGAACGACCGCCCATTACCGCGTGCAAGTCTCCGCACGAGACGGAATCGATCTTGCCGAGGCCTGTGGCGTCACTGCACAGGGTCCTGGCTCAGGTCGCGAAATGCGACTCGCTGATGGATCCGTTGCTTACCCGGTCAGTCGGATCACACCAGAGAGGTTCTTCGGGACGGTGTATAACTTCGAGGTGACAGAGGATGAGTCCTACGTTGCCGATGGCGTCGTCGTCCACAATTGTTTCATCAACAGCGTCGACGACGACCTGGTCAACGAAGGCGGCATCATGGACCTATGGGTTCGTGAGGCACGTCTGTTCAAGATGGGTGCCGGCTCCGGCGCCAACTTCTCCAACATCCGCGCCGAGGGCGAGCAGCTTTCTGGTGGCGGCAAGTCATCAGGGCTCATGTCGTTCCTCAAGGTCGGCGACCGTGCCGCCGGTGCCATCAAGTCCGGTGGCACCACCCGGCGAGCCGCCAAGATGGTCATCGTCGACATCGACCATCCCGATGTTGAGACGTTCATCAGGTGGAAGGCCGAAGAAGAGAAGAAGGTGCGGGCATTGGTTGCCAGCGGCTTCTCTGCTGACTTCAACGGTGAGGCGTACGCCACCGTTGCAGGGCAGAACTCAAACAACTCGGTTCGTCTCTCCAACGACTTCCTCCATGCCGTTCTCAACAATGACGACTGGAACCTCCTCGCCCGTACCGACGGTTCAGTGATGCGCACCGTCAAGGCACGTGAGTTGTGGGACCAGATCGCCGATGCGGCCTGGCAATCGGCCGATCCCGGCTTGCAGTTCCATGGCACCATCAACGAGTGGCATACCTCCCCCGCCGAGGGTGAGATCCGGGCCTCCAACCCGTGCTCGGAATACATGGTCCTCGACAACACCGCATGCAACCTGGCGAGCTTGAACCTTGGTACGTTCTACGACGACCGCACCGGCAGCTTCGACATCGCCTCGTATCAGCATGCGGCGCGGTTGTGGACGATCGTGCTTGAGATCTCAGTCACGATGGCGCAGTTCCCATCGAAGGAAATCGCAATCGGTAGCTATGACTACCGCACCCTCGGCCTTGGCTATGCCAACCTTGGGTCGTTGTTGATGCGGATGGGTATCCCCTACGACTCCGACCACGGCCGTGCCATCGCCGGAGCGCTCACCGCCATCCTTACCGGGTACGCATATGCGACATCCGCTGAGATGGCTGGAGTTCTCGGACCATTTCCCAAGTACGACCTGAACCGCGCCTCGATGCTGAGGGTGATCCGTAACCATCGACGCGCCGCCTACAACAAGGATGCCGGGGACTACGAGGCCCTCAGTCACTTCGTGATGGGCATAGATGCCGGAATGGCACCACTCGACATGCTCGAGGCAGCACGGACCGCATGGGACACCGCACTGACCAGAGGCGAGCAGCACGGATTCCGTAACGCACAGGTTTCGGTATTGGCCCCGACGGGGACCATCGGTCTTCTCATGGATTGTGATACCACCGGCGTCGAGCCGGATTTCTCGCTTGTGAAGTTCAAGAAACTGGCCGGTGGCGGCTACTTCAAGATCGCCAACCAGTCGATCGCTCCGGCGCTGACCAGGCTTGGCTATTCCGACAACACGGTGCAACGGATCATCGAATACGTCGTCGGAACCAACTCCATGGCCCGGTCGCCACACATCAACATGGCGACGCTCATCGCCAAGGGCTTCAACGCAGACGATCTCAACAAGATCGAGGAGATCCTCCCCGGCGTCTTTGAGATTGGCTTTGCGTTCAACCAGTGGACCCTCGGCGAAGACGTGATGAAGCGGCTCGGCTTCACCCCTGAGCAGTACAACTCGCCTGCCTTCTCGATGCTCAAGGCACTTGGATTCACCGATCGGGAGATCCAGGAAGCCAACGACTACGTCTGTGGCCGGCAGACCATCGAGGGTGCGCCACATCTTCGTGACGAGCATCTTCCGGTGTTCGACACCGCCAACCGCAATGGGCGCTTTGGAAGGCGTTACATCCATCACAATGGCCACATCAAGATGATGGCTTCAGCCCAGCCGTTCATCTCGGGCGCCATCTCCAAGACCATCAACATGCCAAACGAGGTGACCAGGGAGGACATCGCCGAGTCGTACAAGACCTCCTGGGAGCTAGGACTCAAGGCAATGGCGATCTACCGGGACGGTTCCAAGGCGTCGCAGCCGCTGTCGTCACAGTCCGATGACGGCTACGCCGATGATGAGCCAGCCGAGCTCGAAGATGCTCTTGTCGAAGAGATCGAGCTTGTCTCCCACGGCCGGGTGCCGTGGCATGAGACCATCAAGCCAGGTGTCTCCCCCGCCATGGCCTATGAAGACATGAAGCGGCCGCGTTTCTTGTTGCCGGCACGGCGTGCGGGTTACACCCATGAAGCCAGGGTGGGCGGGCACAAGGTGTTCCTCCGCACCGGCGAATACGAGGACGGCACTCTTGGTGAGCTGTTCATCGACCTGGCCAAAGAAGGCGCAACGCTGCGTGGGATTCTGTCCTGCTTTGCCATTGCGGTGAGCAAAGGTCTCCAGTACGGCGTCCCGCTGGAAGAGTACGTTGACACGTTCACCTTCCAGACCTTTGAGCCACGCGGCATGGTCGAGGGACATCCGAACATCAAGATGGCGAACTCGCTCATTGACTATGTGTTCCGGGCGCTCGGGGTCGAATATCTGGAGCGCGACGAACTGGCCCAGGTGCCACCGGATCGCCGCAGCGAGCTTCCCGAGCCACCAAAGGGTCTGGCTGTTGATGCCGGTATCCAGCTGGACCTCCGCGATGCTGCCGCGGAGACCGCCGTCGACGCCACAGTTGAGGCGGCTGAGTTTGTCGATGCCGAGGTGGTCGCCCCGGTCGACGCTGCACCCGTGATCGAGACATCACAGGATGACTACCGCAACAGCGGGGCAATGACTCTGACATCAATGCCATCGCCGTCCAACGGTGGAGTGGCGACGGCGACCGCCGCCGAAATCCAGCAGCGGGCAATGCAGGCATCCATGGCCGACAAGATGGGCGATGCGCCTATCTGCGAGACGTGCGGGGCCATTACGGTCCGCAACGGCAGCTGCTACGTGTGTCTCGGATGTGGCGGAACAACAGGTTGTAGCTAGAGCAACGCCTCGGCTTCCAGTCGAGGCGCCGTGTCGGTCGCCTGACGATCGACATGTGTAGGAAGGCAATCCAGCTATGAAGATGAGGGGCCCGGTATGGGTCCCTCATCTCGTTGGGGGATACACAGCTGCCTTCCAGACCGAGCCTGAGTATGTGCGACCGGTGTGGCCGGGCGCAACGGACGAGCAGCAAATGTCAATCCACCTAGCCGCTGGATCGACCGATCGACATCCGTCGTATCCACCCCTCCCCGGGTGGGGTACACTGTGGTCAGCTACGGCAAGGACCTCATGATTCCCGACCACAAAAAGGCTGCTCTCAACCGCCTCAAGACTGTCCGCGGTCACATCGACGCGGTGATCGCCATGGTCGATGATGAGCGGTACTGCCCTGACATCATGAAGCAGGTGTCGGCACTCCAGGGGTCTCTGGAGGGAGTTAATCGTGTTCTCCTAGAGAATCACGTCGAAACCTGTGTGATGCATGCCGTCAAGGAAGGGCGCACCACCGAAATCGTCAACGAACTTCTCGAGACCATCCGCTACACGCCGGCCATCACCGGCCCAATCAAGGAAGCAACGCTATGACTGAAACTACCCTGTCGGTACCCGAGATCCACTGTGATCACTGCAAGATGTCGATCGAAGGCGCTGTGAAAGCCCTCGAAGGCGTCGCGTCAGCCGAAGTCAGTGTTGAAAAGGCGACCGTAAGTGTCGGATTCGATGCGCCCGCATCTATCGAAGGCATCATCGGTGCCATCGTAGACCAGGGCTACGACGTCCCCTCCAAGTAGTCCGTACGTGGCCACCAACACCACCACCGAGACCGTCACCTTCGACGTCGAGGGCATGACATGTGCGTCGTGCGCGATGCGCATCGAGCGCGTCCTCGGCAAGCAGGAGGGAGTGGAATCGGCGGTGGTGAACCTCACCGGCAAGGAGGCCAAGATCACGGCCCATCCGGGCATCGACGTCGCGGGCCTCACCGCCGCCGTCGAGAAGATGGGATACGGCGCCACACAGGTGGTGCAGGGCGAGGCTCGCGAGAGCCTCGCCGATCGGTACGACTCCGAGACCCGCTACCAGCGCCGCATGGCGATCGGGGCGGCGATCCTCACCATTCCAGCCTTCCTGCTCATGATGTTCGGTCCCGGCGGGCATGAAGGTGGCGACGACGACGCCATCGGCCTGGGACCCGTCATGGAGTCCCAACTCGAAGCCGGCGTCGTCGTCGGGGACATGGACATGTCCGGCATGGACATCGACGACATGAGCGGCATGGACATGGGCGGCGGAGCCACGTGGCCCGATCTGGTGATCTGGCTCCTCGTCACACCGGTCGTCTTCGTATTCGGATGGCAGTTCCACCGCACGGCGTTCCTCCGGCTGCGCAGCGGCGGAGCGAACATGGACACGCTCATCTCGATGGGGACACTCGCCGCCTATAGCTATTCGATCTGGGCATTCTTCGCAGGCGAGCCGGTGTTCTTCGAGACGGCGGCGTGGATCATCACGTTCATCCTGCTCGGCCGATTCTTCGAGGCACGCAGTAAGGGACGCGCTTCGAGTGCGATCACCCGAATGCTCGAACTGGGAGCGAAGGAGGCCCGGGTTCTACGCGACGGCACCGAGGTCACGGTACCGATCGATCAGGTGACCCCCGGCAACCACATGGTGATCCGGCCCGGGGAAAAGGTACCGACCGACGGAACGCTGCTCGAGGGATCGTCCTCGTTCGACGAGAGCATGTTGTCGGGCGAGTCGAAGCCCGTCGACAAGGCGCCCGGTGACGAAGTCTTCGGCGCGACCATCAACCAGCATGGGATGATCATCGTCGAGGCCACCCGGATCGGGTCCGACACAGCTCTGGCCCAGATCATCCGACTCGTCGAGGACGCCCAGACGAGTAAGGCACCTATCCAGCGGCTCGCCGACCGCATCGCCGGCCTCTTCGTGCCGGTCGTGCTGGTCATCGCCATCGGCACCCTGACCGGATGGCTGCTGATCAGTGGCGACGTCCCGAAAGCGGTCCAGGCGGCGGTCGCCGTACTCATCATCGCCTGCCCATGCGCCCTCGGCCTCGCCACCCCGACGGCGATCATGGTCGGCTCCGGCCGAGGTGCGGAACTCGGCATCCTGTTCAAGAACGCCGAGATCTTCGAACGGACGAGGGCGGTCACCACCGTCGTGTTCGACAAGACCGGCACCCTGACCCGAGGCGCGATGACCTTGAGCCAGATCGTCACCGATGATGAGCCTGTTGCACTGCGTCTCGTCGGCTCAGTTGAATCGGCAAGTGAGCACCCGATCGCTCGCGCCGTGGCGCTCGGCGCAGAGGAAGGCGGGGCCGAATTGGTCCTCCCGTCGGACTTCGAGAACCTGCCAGGCCGCGGAGTGCGCGGCACTGTCGACGGGCACGAGGTTGCTGTTGGATCGACCAAGTTGATGGCCGAGCTCGGCCTGCTCGTGCCTGAACGGTTCGAAGATGCCCTCGAGGAGATGGAGCTGGCTGGCGATACTGCATTCCTGGCCGGATGGGACGGCGAGGTACGAGTGGCCCTCGCCGTGGCTGATACCGTTCGAGAGTCGTCGGCTCGAGCTATCGCATCACTCCAGGCCAAGGGGCTCACAACCGGGATGCTCACCGGAGACAACCGCCGCACCGCCGACACCATCGCAGGTCAGATCGGGATCGACCGGGTGATGGCCGAGGTCCTCCCGGGAGAAAAGTCCGCCGAGATCGCCCGCCTGCAGGGCGAGGGTGAACAAGTGGCGTTCGTCGGCGACGGCGTCAACGATGCCCCGGCACTCGTCCAGGCCGATCTGGGAATGGCGATCGGCACCGGAACCGACGTGGCCATCGAAGCCGGAGACGTGGTACTCATGAACGGCGACCCGGAGCTGGCGGTCACCGCGCTGTCGCTGGCGGCTCGTACCTTCCAGGTGATCCGCCAGAACCTCTTCTGGGCCTTCGCCTATAACACGGCGGCGATCCCGGTGGCCGCCGCCGGACTCCTCCACCCGATGATCGCAGCCAGTGCCATGGCCATGTCGAGCGTGTCGGTGGTAGGGAATTCGCTCCGATTGAGACGCTTCGGGCGGTAGCCGCGGCCTCCGCCAGTGCTCGCATATGTCACCGGCGGGTCACCACGCTCATCGTATCCACACGAGGGCGCGATCAGGACAAGAACGCCCATGAGAACAAGACGTGTCGCATCATTCGTCCCTCACCTCGACCGTGGTGGTCAGCTCAGTGCCGCTGTCAAACGTGAGTGTCATGTCGAGCGTGTCGCCGAGCTCGAGCGGTTTTGCTAATTCCATCAGCATCACGTGCACTCCTCCGGGAACCATCATCACCGTGGAACCGGCGGGGATCTCCACATTGGGGAGCCTCGTCATGGCCATGGTGCCATCGTCCCGCATGACGGTCTGATGGAGCTGGGCCGAGGCGGCAACGTCAGAAGAGACCGATACCCCGCTGAGTGCCGTGTCGGCGTCACCACCCTCGATGGTGAGATACACCGCACCATTCGGACCCAGGGCAGAGCGCGCCCAAGCCTCCGCTACATCGAGCGAGGCATCGTCCTCGCCGCCGCAGGCACCAGCCACCAGGGCCAGGATCGCCATCACCACCAGCGTTCTACGCATCGTCGTCCTCATTCTTTCGGTTGTCAGCAACTCGCCGCGCGTGCGTCGCTTCCGCCCGGCCTAGGCCCCCAGCGAGCTCATACTCACGATCCGACCATCCCTCATTCGGATGTGGTGGTCGACGTACTCAAAGGTTAATCGGATCGTGCCTCGCAATCACGAAGGCGGCTCCCGCATAAGCAGCATGACGAATGGCTTGGAACACCAAGCGGGCAGTGGCTTCGTCCTGGCTGGCTGACGGTCTATCGGCCAGAACCACCGACGAGCGCGCTGCGATCGCACGAGCGGCGGCGATCCGCTGCTGCTCGCTATTCGATAACTCATCGGGGAACACCGAATCTGCCCAACCGAGTCCAAGGGAAGCGATCGCTTCATCTGCCATCC
>JASJHC010000405.1:0-9017 GCA_033791245.1 Acidimicrobiia bacterium
GTGAGTCGCCGCGTCCTGCAACTGATCAAGGCTGTAGCAGTACTCGCGAGGATCCGTGGCATGCGCTGCCAGCGTCGCTTTTGCCCAGTCTGGGAGCGCGGAATAGGACTCGTTGTCCGGTACGCGAGCAGCCGCCGCATAGCCAAGCTCTCGCCAAGTCACGACCTGGTCCAGGAACGCCTCGGCAGACGGACTCATCCCCCACCAACCATCCCGGCTACCGCTGCTTGTGTCTGCGATCTTCTCCGCTGTCCACTGCTCGGCGTTGGCAATCGCTTGAAATACATCATGGGGAGACACGAAGCCAAAGTGCAGATAAGGAGCAAGTCCACTGGAGACATGTTCGTCGGGATGGTTCCGCTCCTGGTATCTGGCGAGTCTCCTGGCAACAAAGTCAGTCAAACGCAAGGCGCCCGCCGTTTCGCCACCGCGGAGATGCGTCGGTGCAACAGTGTGATCGAGCTGCAGCGTGGACACGAGAGACCGATCCGGCGGCGGACTCGGCCACCTGTTGCCTAGGTGAGCAAGCAGCTTCGGCGGCACTCGAGGAAGACCGGCCAGCGGGTGGGCCGCTGGCATGTCCTCGAGATGAGGCGGCAGGCTGCGCTGGAGAAAGCGACGGAAATCGTAAGCCCTCCGGAACACACGATCGGTAGCCGCCAGAGGTAGTAGCCCGCTGTGATCGACTCCTTCAAACAGGACAGGGGATCGTTGTGCGGCAGCCTCCGTCATCCTGGGCAGGAAGAAGACTGGAGCCGCATCGGCGACCACAACAGCCGCACGGTCTGCCAGAGCCGCCACCAAGCCACGTCCGCCACCGGCATGTTGCTCTATATAGGGATAGTGAACGGCGTTGGTCGTAGCTAGGTGGTTCTCCAGATCGGCGATTCCATCAATAATGAAGGCGTGGGAACGTGCTGTCGCCCACCGGTAATCGAGGCGCAAGGCTGACAGAATCAGTAGCGGCAGCCCAAGGTGACGAGACCAATCTGCGGCATGCTGCAGCGCGAAGTTGGATCGGGTCCGTCGATAGGCGGTCATCCAATACAGAACATACGACCCATCGCTGTTTCGGGGTTTGTCGTTGAGTTGAGATATGCGAAGCGGCGGCACAGTGAATGAGGACATCACTAGCTATTCGATACTGCCCGCGTGACGGACTAGCCAGCCGATGGTCGCCACACGGTTGGATCATCGTCTGGGGGGAATGATCTGGTTGATTGGTTTGGCAGGGACAGCGATAACTAGAGTTGCCCTGTGGTTGCATCGAAAATGCCAGCGGCCGATGTCGACGTCACGATTGGACTCGTCCGCGAGCTTCTCGCTGCACAACATCCAGATCTCGCGGATCTAGGCCTCCGTGAACTAGCCAATGGATGGGACAACGTCTTGTTTCGTCTCGGGGATGACCTGACGGTCCGCCTGCCCCGCCGCGCCGCGGCCGCGGTACTCGTTCAGCATGAGCAAGCGTGGCTCCCCCGGCTGGCCCCTCGGCTTCCCGTCCCCGTGCCGGTACCCCTCCGCGTGGGAAGGCCAGGCGAGGGATACCCGTGGGCGTGGTCAATCCTGCCGTGGCTCGATGGTGAGACGATCGGCGCAGCGCCGGTCACCAACAAGACCCGCCTAGCCCGCGACCTCGGCCAGTTCCTCGGGGCACTGCATACGCCGGCCCCTCCGGACGCACCGATCAACCCGCACCGGGCGGGACCCTTGGCCGATCGTTCCGCAGTAACGATGAAGCGGATCGAAGAGCTCAAGGCTGTGGTCTCCGATGCAGGGACGATCGCGCGCCGATGGCTTGCAGCAGTGACACTGGACGAGTGGTGCGGACCAGCGATGTGGGCGCACGGCGATCTCCACCCGCTCAACCTGCTGCAACGCGACGATCGCCTGGCGGCGGTGCTCGATTTTGGCGACGTCACCAGCGGCGACCCCGCCAATGATCTCAGTGTCGCCTGGATGCTGTTCGACGCGGGCGATCGAGAGGTGTTCCGCGCCGTAGCGGCGACACCGGTACGCCCTATCGATAACATGACGTGGGAGCGGGCGAGAGCATGGGCACTGTCGACCGCTGTCTTGTTTCTACAAGCGTCAGCCGATAACCCGGCATTACACAGGGTCGGCGAGTTCACGCTCGCAGCTGTGTTGGCTGACTACGCGGACTAGCTGAGCAGCGCAAGTACCGCAGCTGGATCGCCAGGTTCTAGCGAGGCACCTTGGTACGTTTGAACTCGTTGAGATTCGTCCACTCGATAAGTTGAACGATCTGCTCGATCTCGTCAGGCTGATGGCGTTCCATGCATCGCACAAAGACGGCCTCGTCTCCCACAACAAAGGTCGGGACACCGAACACTTCCCACTTATGGACCGCCTCTTGGTGCTCGGCAGCCAGTACCCCCTGGGGTCGCCCTGATGCGACCTCAGCCGCGATCTCCGTCGGCGCAAGATTGGCCGCAGCCGCAACAGCATGCAGTTCCGATTCGTCTCCGATGTCGGCCCCCCGTCCATGTCGCGCCTCGAACAGTTCGGTGTGGAACTGCAGGAATTGCTCTGACCAATTGTCGCGAACAGCAATTCCCCATTGGAGGGCGAGAACCCCTCGGGTGCCGTCGCTGCCAGATTCTCGTTCCCAGACATCTGGCTGATCAGCTTCGACCTTGGTCTGTGCAAGCGAGAAGGGCCGGAACGTCACATCCCAGTCCGCTCCATCCCTAAGGCCATCGACAATCGATTCGTTGGCGTTGCGCGCAAACGGGCAGAGATAGTCAAACGTGATGGCGAAAGGCGCGGTCATGGTGGTCCTTCATCTGTGTTCCGCCGGACGATATCAGCAGCAGATCGGGGCAGATGACGTCATCGATACTCTCGCTTGGTCGGTACCCTCGTTGCATGGCGAAGAAAGAGCCCTCCAACGCGGTGCAACCGCTCACGGTGCGCCGATTGCCTGCGGCGATGGCTCTTGCTCTGCTCGCAGTCGGGGCCAGCGCCGGTTACCTGTTTGGCCTTCCCAACGACACATCAGAACAATCGGCGCAGGCAACGACATTGGCATCCGCAACGGTGCCCGTGGCACCGGCTGCACAGACGACTCCGGCTCACTACAACTGGCTCGAGCAACAACCTGCCGACACCGACCAAGACGCCTGGGCGGTGCACGGTGCGGTGGAGCTAAGCGACGATATGTTCCTGCTTGTGTCCGAGGACTACGAACATCCATTCCAAAGAGCGTTGTGGGTTTCGCCCGATGGTGAGACTTGGAACCTCGTCCGACTGGATCTGGGCCCAGAGGTCTTCATCACGGATCTCGATACCTACGACGGTGCGCTTCTGCTCTCTGGATGGCATGAAGGTGCCGCCGCCGTGTGGAGGTCGCAGCCTCTTGCACGTAGCGAAGAGCCGGTCTGGACAAGATTGTTGCTCCCTGCGACGCCACTCCAGTTCGGCAACTTGAGAGCGGAATTCTCTTCAGTTATCTCCGAGATCAATAGCGGCGGCAAGCTTGTGGTGACCACCGACGCCCATATCGATTTGAACGACACGCTGGTGGGACTTGGCGATGACATAGCGAACCTTCTGGAGTACGGCGAGCTCCCGGAGATTGCAGTGGCCGACTCACGACTGTGGATGCGCATCATCACCAAAGATGGCGTCGAATCTGTCCTCACAGAGCCGATCCCACCTACCGTCAAGATCCCGGCGGTCTCCGGCAACTACGGGACCGACGTGAGCGCACTCCCAGCAGGTTCAATGTGGACATCAAACGACGGTGCCACCTTCCTGCCCGTCGATCTGTCTGGGGTTCCCGCGGTGCCCAGCCCAATGGCGTTCGATGACATCTTTGTGAGCGTCATCGCCGACGGTACCGGCACCTACCAACTATGGAGCTCCGCAAGCGGAGCTACATGGACGCCAAGCTTGTGGGACGTCCCAGCTGAATGCGGTGGGTGGCAGGGCGTCGCGGTCGGGGGCAATGGCCTGCTCTTGGTGAACGATGCCTTTGACACCATCTGCCTCAGCAACAGCGGCACTGACTGGGCCGTTCGCTCCTCGGTTTCAACCAGATTGTCATCCACGGCCGGGGTTTGGATCGAGGGCAGCCCTGAGGGATACCTGGCAGCCGTGCGCAACTCACAGGAGTCCGCGGTCCTCACCTCAAACGACGGTTTCCAGTGGCGCCGGGTCGAGATGACTCCTGACATTCTCGGAACCCGCATGTTCCTGGTCGGCGACCGGTTGGTTGCAGCGGCCCGACCGGTGGAGGGCATCACCCCTCGACCGATGATCGTCTGGGTTGGCGAACTCGAGGACCAATGAACGGCATCGTAAGAGCAACATCGTGCGGCGACGGGTGGCGAACGGGCACGTGGTCGGAGGATGAGGGGCTGCTTGCTTGCGTCACCAAGAAAGGCATGTCGGTCACCGACGTCATGAACGGTCCGGTTGCCGCCTTTGAGAACTGGGATAGCCCGCCGCTCGGTGTAGTTCTGGTTGCAACGGCATCGCTGGGCAATGATGAGGGAGAATAACGAGGAGGGTCACCGCGCCCTCCCGGTGACCCTCGCTCATGCTCCCCTCCCGTGAACATCGCTCGGTCACCGACGAGCTGAGCAAAAGATAGCAACGTCGCCCGGTCGGATGTCGAGAATCTCGGCTTGCCTCCCACATGCTGGCAACAGCCAGCCCAACAACGCAATGTCCGGCGTCCGACTTGTGGGCTACCCTCATCTTCATGGAAGAAGAACGCATTGGCCTTTTCATCGACTACGAAAACCTAGCCATTGGAGCTCGTGACGACCTCGGCATTGAGTTTGACTTCAAACCGATTGCTGACGCCCTTGCCGAAAGAGGCCGTGTTGTGGTGCGCCGCGCCTACGCCGACTGGTCCTCTTTCCTGAAGGATCGCCAGATGCTCGCCGACAACCAGGTCGAGCTCATAGAAATCCCGCAACGCCGCGGCCGGGTCCGCAAGAACGCCGCCGATATCAAGATGGCGGTCGACGCCGTCGAGCTGGCTTTTGAGCGTGACTACGTAACCGCCTTCGTCATCTGTACGGGTGATTCTGACTTCACCCCGCTGGTGCAAAAGCTGCGCGAACTCAACAAACGGGTTGTTGGCGTCGGGCTCAAGGCATCGACCTCAGCCATGTTGCCGCCGGCGTGCGACGAGTTTCTGTTCTATGAGAACCTGGGTGGGGTGGAACTCCCCAAGCCGAAGAAAAGGACGGCAGCCAAGAAGGCAAAGAAGCCGGATACGGTCGCCGCGGTGAAACCTCAGGCATCGGAGGACGTAGCCGCGCTCATCACGACAACACTGGCCGGTCTGCAGAGATCGACAGACGGCACAGTTCGCTCCTCGTCCTTGAAGCGGGCGCTGCTCCGCAAGGACCCGACCTTTAGCGAAGCTGAGCATGGTTTCCGGGCGTTTGGAGAACTGCTCCGCCACCTCGCCACCAACTCGATCATCGAGCTCAGCGACGACGGCACCCGCGGTGATCCGTCTGTCGACTTCCCCAAGACCGATGGCGTCAGCAAGGACTTCGATCTTCTGGTTGAGGTGGTCGGCAAGGGCGGTCCGCAGCCACTGTCGGGTATGAAGGATCAGCTCCGCAAGCGACAGACCGACTTCAACGAGCGTCGCCTCGGGTACTCAGGATTCCTGCGTTACGTGCAGGCAGCCAGCGCCCGTGGTGTGGTTAACTTGAAATGGGACGACGAATCCGGCGACTACATCGTGTCGATCCCGGAATAGACCCGGCCATACTCTCAAAGCTCGCGCTGCGCGGCCCAGTGCACGGCGAGCCAGAGAGCGGCGGCGGTTAACCCGAGGGTCACCAATGTCGCTGGGATGTATTCCGAGAATGCGGTGTCCCGGACCAGGCCATCAGCGGCGCCAACCAAGTAGCTGGGTAGCCACTCGGCAACGGCCGGAGCAACGCCAATGATCGGAAGAAGCAGAAGGATGCCGATCGAAATCATCACTGTGAACAGCACCGATTTTGACTTGCCGGCGACTGCGGCAACCAACGCCATCGCAAAGATCAAGTAGAGGCAGCCGAGCAGGGTTCCGAGGAACCAGCCGCTGATCGATAGCGAGCCCAGCAGCACGATCGACTCGTAGAGAGCGGCAATCGAGCCCAGGATGAACGAAACGACGACGGCCGCTGTGATCACTACATACCTTGGCAAAATGATGTCCCGGACCCTCGCCACCCTGGTCCGCAGGAAGATCCCCATTTGTGGCTTCGCATCAAAGGCGAGGGCCGCCGCAGCGATACCTACCGAGACAAGCAAACCGATCTGGGCGGCGTTGGCTACGTAGCTTGTGATCCCGTCAGCAGCGACTGGATCGGGTACAACGATTTCGACACCGCCGCCAAAGTTCTCGACGATCTCTTTCATGTACCGGGCGGTAATCGGTCCCAGCAACCCAAAGAAGACGTAGACACCGACAATTCCGATGACACGCTTGGTGCGGATCAGCCGCAGCCACTCCAGACGCCACAGATTCATTGGGCGAATGCGGCTCATCGCACGAATACGCCTCGTCGTACGAATGCGGCTCATCGCACGACCTCCAAAAACACGTCCTCAAGTGATGGCGCCTCCGGGGCCAGCGACACCACATGAGCCCCCGCGGCGGCAAGCGAGGTCACCAGATTTCCCTCCAGGACCGGCAGACTCTCCCCGGTCACTCGGATGAGCGCTGTATCAACAACAGTCACATCGTGAATCCATTCGATGGCTGCCAGGCGATCGACAACGGGCTCGAGGGGAGGCCGGAGCCGTACCAGATAGCCGGGCTGGGCATGCCCGACCAGGAGATTCTGCAACGTGCCTTCAAAGACCAGCTCCCCCTGGCGCAGAATGCCAACGGTGTCGCACACCTCCTGAACGTCGGCAAGGATGTGACTGGAGAACACGACCGTGGCATCCCCCCGCAACCGGGCGATCAGATCGAGCACCTCGCGCCGCCCCAGTGGATCAAGTGCCGAGCATGGTTCGTCCATCAAAACAAGCTCGGGCTTGGCGACCAGAGATGCAGCCAAGCCGAGACGTTGCAGCATGCCCCGAGAGAAACCGCCGACCGGTCGATCCGCATCCTGGGCGATACCCGCCAATTCGAGCATCTCGGCTACCCGGGCTTCGTCGCCACTACCTGTACTTATCGTGAGGGCCAGATCAACAACCTCACGCGCGCTCAGCCAAGCATCAAACAATGGGGTATCAGGGAGGACGCCAACCTCTTGCGTTGCGATCGCCATGGAACCACTCGTTGCTTGCCGTAGTCCGGCCAAGATGCCAAGCAACGTCGTCTTGCCCGCACCGTTGGGGCCAACCAACCCGTAAACCGACCCACGTGCAACGTTGAGATCGACCGACCGCAACGCATGCGTTTCCTTATAGGACTTGGATAGCGCCCTGGTTTGGATCATCGGCGTGACCCGGGTTCCCGACCAATGAGCAGGTAGACGATGCCACCAAGCGGGACCGACAGAACAACGATCAGGCGCCACAGCCACTTCGGCAGATGCCGAACCTCGCCGCGGGAAATGTCGACCCAGCAATAGACGACGAAAGCAAGCACGAGCACGATTAGTGGTGCTATAGCGGCGATGTTGACTTCAGACACGGAGACCTCACTGACAACTTGTTCTAGTTATGATATAACAATTGCAGAACAGCAGTCAACCCCATCCACGAACTTGCGTACATCCCACCGAGATCCCGTCGCCAGCTACGCAAGAACGAGAGACAACGGCACCTTCTGTGAACTTGCGTAGATCCCACCGAGATCCCGTCGCCGGCTACGCAAGAACCAGGAGATCCCTAGGCGCTGCGCAGGGCCTCAGTCGGGGACATGCGGGCGGCCCGCACGGCTGGGTACAGCCCGGCGACCGCACCTATCAACAGGGCGGCGGCCATTCCTCCACCGATGGCGACTGGCGGGATAAGCACACTCCAACCTTTCACATTGGCGTACACCCCGGTGACCGCCCACCCGAGGGCAACTCCGCCAACACCGCCAACCGCCGAAAGCAATAGCGCCTCACCAAGAAACTGAACGGCAACGTGACGCTTCGTCGCTCCCAGCGCTCGTCGTAACCCAATCTCAGATCGACGTTCGAGAACCGAGATCACCATGACATTTGCGATCCCAACACCGCCCACAAGCAAAGCCACCCCACCAAGTCCCAGGAACAACGCCGTGAAGGCATCATCCGCCGCTTCCTTTGCCTCAAGAGCATCGGAAGGCCTGGCAACTTCGACCTCTTCGGGGTTCTGCGGATTGGCAGTCGCCGACAAAACCGCGGTCACCTCATCGATGAAGTCAGGGTCGGCACGCACCAAGATCGAAGAAGGCACTACCTCATGATCGAGGAAGTCTTCCGCGGTGGTCAGGCCGATCAATGCCGCCCGATCGAGATCGGGGTTGAGCTCGAACTCATCGAGCACACCAATCACGGTGAACCATTGGCCACCAAGCCAAATCTGTTGGGTCCCGGTCACTTCATGGATAGCAAGACGCGCTGCGGCAACCGACCCCAACACCGCGGTTGGATAGGTAGCCGTCGCCGCGTCAAGGAACTTACCGTCAGCCATGCTGCCCGCCAGCGTCTCCAGAAGGTTGACGTCGACGGCCTGCACTGTGATGCCACCTGTCTGGCCCTCTGGGACGAAATCCGACTTGTAGACGTTGGCATCGACCGAGCTGATCGTGCTTGTCTGCTCGACCGGGCCGATCCGAGAAATCATCCCGGCGGCTTCCGCTGGCAACTCGCCGCTTCCGATACCGATCCCACTACCCGCCTGCACCGTAAGGAGATTGGTACCCAGCCGATCCAGTTGCGCCAAGAGGTCCGATTTTGACGACTCGGACAGCCCGAGCACGCCGACCATCGCGGCGATACCGATCATGATGCCAAGGGCCGACAACGCCGCACGCAGCTTGCGTGTTTGCAGACCCACGCTGGCGGTCCGGAATGCGTCGGCGCTGTGGAGGCGCGACGGTTCCAGCC
>JASJHC010000406.1:0-4535 GCA_033791245.1 Acidimicrobiia bacterium
CAATCCGGTATGGTCACGCCATGGTCCAAGAATTGCCTCCACGAATCCGCCTGGCCACCCTTCCGACACCGCTGGAGCACGCCGGTCGGCTGTCGGAGCACTG
Source organism: Acidimicrobiia bacterium (assembly GCA_033791245.1). Lineage (GTDB taxonomy): Bacteria > Actinomycetota > Acidimicrobiia > Spongiisociales > UBA5794 > JAAETI01. Next base: position 104 of record JASJHC010000406.1, read on the forward strand.
GGGTGGGCCCCAGATTTGGGTCAATCGTGACGATCTCACTGGGTTTGGCTTGTCTGGTAACAAGGTTCGCAAGCTCGAGTTTCACTTCGCCGCCGCCCGCGAGGAACAGGCCGATACCGTAATTACGTGTGGGGCGGTCCAGTCAAACCATTCAAGGGCCACCGCTCTTGCCGCCGCCCGGCTCGGCTACCGATGTGTGCTCTACCTTCGGAAGCCGGAGAGTGTTGAGACGCCGGAGTTACGTGGCAATTACCTGCTCGACCGACTGGCGGGCGCCACCATTCGTTTCATCGCACCGAACGACTGGGAACTCCGCGATGAGATGATGGCCGCGGAGGCTGAGACACAACGAGCCGCCGGCCATCCCTCTTGGGTAATCCCAGAGGGAGCGTCCGACGCCCTGGGCATGTGGGGCTTCGTAGTGGCAATGCGGGAATTAGCTGATCAAGCAGCCCAGATCGCAGGGACACCGGCGACGCTGTGGCATGCCGCCTCGTCGGGTGGCACAACCGCGGGCATCGGATGGGCCAGCGACCGTCTCTGCCTCGACCTGCCGATCGTCGCCTGCTCGATCGGTGACCTTGCTGCGGACCTTGAAACCAAAGTTGAAGCCATATGGGCGGAAGCGGCACAGAGCACTGGCGCCAAGGTTCCAACCGTGCCCATCGACTACATCGACCGCCACATTGGTGCTGGATATGGCGAGGTCAGCGATGACGATTTGGCTATCCAAGCCGAGGCGACTGCACTCACCGGCCTGGTGTTTGACCCGACATACACCGGGAAGGCGCTTGCCGGGTTACGGCGCGATATCGCGGCCGGTCGCCTGGGCCCCGGCGACAACGTCATCTTCTGGCACACCGGCGGCGGCTTTGCCGCCTTCTCCCACGACTTCAGCCGAATAGGCGCTGTTGCGGGTCAGGGCGCTCCCAGCGTCTGATCCCAGTCCACGGCAAACCATCCATGTAGGCCCAGGAGCGGCGGTGGATAGTCGACGGACCGCAGGCATGAAGCGCCGCCTTGTGCACCGGTCCGGGATATCCCTTGTTGCCTTCGAACCCATACGCCGGGAACTCGGCTGAAGCCTCCCTCATTAACCGATCCCGAGTGACCTTGGCCAAGATAGATGCTGTCGCTATCGACACTGATCGGGCGTCGCCGCGAACCAGCAGGTCGGTCGGGCCACTCCTAACAAAGTCCCAGTTGCCATCAAGCAGGATGTGGTCGAAACCCCCATCTAGACCTTGCAGCGCCCGACGACCAGCCAGCGTCATGGCCGCCGACATCCCCAACTCGTCGCACTCCCGAGGCGAGGCATGTCCCACGGACCACGACACGCACCACGAGGCGATTCGATCGAATATCGCTTCACGCTCGGCTTCGGTGAGCATCTTTGAGTCACGTATCTTGTAGATGCGTTTCCCGTCCGGGACGATCGCGGCCCCAACGCTCAGCGGACCCGCCCACGCTCCTCTGCCTACTTCGTCCATCCCAACCACGCGGGACTTCCCCTGTGCCCAAATCTCTCGTTCGAAGGTCAACGAGGGTGACTTTCCTCGATTGGCCGATCGCAGTTGGGGTACGGCCATGCTCAATTCGCCGAAAGATCATGTGGGTACTGGGCGAACAGACTCAAGCGCCCCGGCTGGCGCCGCAATACTCGACTCCACAGATCGCCGGGCTCACCGAATACGTCATCGACCACCGGATCGATGATGAACCACGAGTCGATGGCAAGCTCGACTTCGAGCTGACCTGCGTCCCAACCCGAGTAGCCCGAGTAGACCCGCACCTGCTGTGGCGGAGCCTCTGGATCGGGCGGATCGGTCAGGTCTATGAATCCGACTCCCGAGAACAGGCCCGAGTTATCACCGTCGTGGGGATCCGACCACTCGGCGACACCGACCGCAATGTCGTTCTGGACCGGACCGCCCACATAGACAAATGCCGGTTCTGCCATCAGATCGCCCCACTCGGGCAGGTGGTCCGCCGCGGACTCTTCGGTTGGTCGATTCAGGATTGTTCCAAACGCTCCTTCGTCGCCATGCTCAAACAGCAGTACCACCGTCCTGTAGAAATTGGGGTCGCGCATCTCTGGGTTGGCCACTAAGAGCTTGCCGCTGAATGATGCTGCCATTTGGTTCTCCCTGGGCCTCACGATACCTGAGGTCGGGATACCTACTTGCCAGTATTGTGGTTGACAGGAGGTGGCAAGATGGAATTGACGAGCACAAGCTTTGCGGAGGGTGCAACGATCCCCGGCGAATTCGCCTTCTGCCTACCGGACGCCGAGACACATGCCGTGCTGGCCAGCAACCGCAACCCGCACCTTGCATGGACGGGAACACCGGTGGGCACTAAATCCTTGGCGTTGAGCTGCCACGACCCAGATGTGCCAACAAAGCCAGATGATGTGAACCAGGAAGGCCGCGAGGTGCCATCCGACCTCCCCCGGGCCGACTTCTTCCACTGGCTCGTGGCCAACCTACCCGCACACATCACCCAGATCGCAGCCGGTGCTTTCGCCGATGGTGTCGTGGCCAAGGGTCGGCAGATCGCTCACGGCCCCCACGACAGTCAACAGGGTCTCAACGACTACACGTCGTGGTTTGCCGGCGATCCAGACATGGAAGGTGAGTACTTTGGTTACGACGGTCCTTGCCCACCGTGGAACGACAGCATCATCCACCACTATGTCTTCACCGTCTATGCGCTCGATGTCGCGATCCTCGAACTTCCCAAGGCATTCCGGGGCACCGACCTCAGACAGGCCATCACCGGACATGTCTTGGACCAGACGTCGATAACCGGCATCTATACGATGAATCAGCGTTTGCTGGGCTAGAACCGCCACCACTGGCAAAATAGGGCGCTAAGGTCCGGCGCCAATGACGTCGTCAAACTTCACCAACCTGCCCAAGGTTGAGCTACACAACCACCTTGACGGCAGCTTGCGCGTCGAAACGGTCATCTCGCTTGCGAGTGAGATTGGCTACAAGAACCTCCCCTCGACGGACCATGCCGCGCTCGAGGCATGGTTTCTCCAAGACGAGTCCGGTTCGCTGGAGCAGTACTTGGCCGGGTTCGAACACACCATCGCTGTCATGCAGACACAAGACGCCATCGACCGTGTCGCTTTCGAATCAGGTCTCGACCTTGCCGCTGATGGGGTTGTCTATGCCGAGATTCGTTTCGCCCCAAGCCTCAATACGCAGCGTGGCTTGGCCCAAGAAGACGCCATCGAGGCCGCGCTCAATGGATTGGAGCGGGCCCAGACTGAGACTGGAACCACGCTGCGATTGATCGTAGATGCAATGAGAAACGCCCCGGGATCCGTCGCTGCAGCCAAGGCTGCGGTTCGGTTCGCCGGCCAGGGGGTCGTAGGGTTCGATCTTGCCGGGCCCGAGTTTGGCTTCCCCGCAGACCAACATGCCGAGGCATGTCGGATTGCACGCGACAACGGTCTGGGCATCACGATCCACGCCGGAGAGGCAGACGGCCCCCACAGCATGCTCACCGCTATCGCGACTTGCGGAGCAGCGCGCATTGGTCATGGCATCCGCATTGTCGACGACATCGAAGTTGTCGATGGCAGCGCCGTCGCTTTTGGCCCCGTTGCATCAATGGTCCGCGATAAGCGGATACCGTTGGAGGTTTGCCCGACCTCGAATCTCCATACACTCGGGATCACCGCCGGAGAACACCCACTTGGGTTACTTGCCCGCAGCGGATTCAATGTGACGCTCAACACCGATAATCGTCTCATGAGTGCGGTGACGCTCACCGATGAGTTTGAGTTCGCAGCTCGCCATCACAGTTTCACCGCTGAGGACTTCCGCCGCACCACGCTCGCCGCTCTCGATGCTGCATTCATAGAAGAGGCAGTCCGCTCCCCCATCCGCAAGATCGTGGAAGCCGGCTACGCCAGCTGAGCCTTCAGCCAGCCCGCCACGAATCCGAGCACATCGTCGCGCTCTGGTTCGTTGTGGATCTCGTGGCGCAGGCCCGCAAACAGCTTGCGCTCCACGCTGGGGAGCGCAGCCAGTGGTGCCGACGCTTGTGGCAGTACCAGCTCGTCCTCCGCACCGTGCACGACGAGGGTGGGAGTCACAAGACGGCCGATCTTGTCCGCTATCCCCTCCATCTGCGCAATAAACACCGCGCCAAAGCGCGCCGTAGTCCGGGTCTCCACGAGAGGATCCGCAAAGTACTTCTCGCCAACGGCTGGATCACGGGAGAGCTGCTCCCCCTTTATCGAGTTCGGGAAGTACATACCGGGACGAAGACGACTGCCTACTTTTGCTATGACACGGAGGTGCAGCGGAACTTCGGCAGCGATGGCCGGGGCCGACAACACATACAAATCGGGTTGAGGCCGAGTGCTCACACCGTATGACGCCGCAATCAGTCCTCCCATCGAGTGGCCGTAGAT
>JASJHC010000407.1:0-7336 GCA_033791245.1 Acidimicrobiia bacterium
ACTCGACGAGGTGCACGCGGGGACCTTCGATCCCGCCGAGCTCGTCGGCGAACTCCGCACCGATGAAGCCACCGCCAATGATGACGACATCGCGACAGTCGCGGAGCTTGTCGCGCAGTGCGGTGACGTCGGCCATGCTCTTGCGGATCGTGAAAACGCCTTCCTTGTCGATACCCGGTATGGGGGGAAGGACGGCATCGGTACCTGTTGCGAGGACAAGCCGTTCGTACGAGCAGGTCTCCCCGCTTTCCAAAGTAACAAAGCGTTCGTTGGTGTCGATGCCTACGACCTTGCCAACCACTATGTCAACTCCCGCATTGTCGAGAGGCATGTTGCCCATCGCGTTCTGCTTCGGCTCGGCGATGGTATCGATCATGTAGGGGATGGCGCAGGGGATTACTCCGTCGCCGATCTCTTTGATCACACAAACACTCTTGTCGGAATAGACGCTCTTTGCCGTCAAAGCAGTAATTGCGCCCGCGGGTCCGCCACCGATTATTACAACGTCCCGTTGCATGATGTGTCCTTTTCGTAGTCCTTGGCGGGATGGGATATCGCACGCCAACCCACGAAGGTTAGGGCTAATTGAAATCTATTTCATATTGAGATATTTAGATTCTCAAATATCCCTTGCGACGACTACGGGCGACCGATCGCCTAGATCAAATCCCGATCCTGCGCCCATCGGGTCAACTCACGCCGGTTGGAGAGTTGTAGCTTGCGCAGCACCGCCGACATGTGGTTTTCCACCGTCTTTGGGGAGATAAACAGTTGCTCGCCGACTTCCTTGTAGGTGTAGCCCCTGGCGATGTGCTGAAGGACTTCCCGCTCCCGCTTGGTGAGCTTGTCGAGGTCAGGGTCGATGTCCTTGACCTCGATTGCGGAGAACGCATCCAACACGAATCCGGCCAGTTTTGGGGAGAAGACGGCGTCGCCATCGACAACACGACGGATCGCTGCCGCTAGATCGGGCGGCGAAACAGTCTTGGTGACATAGCCACGAGCGCCGGAGCGCACCGTTGCCACAACATCCTCAGGGGCGTCAGAGGCTGAGATGGCGAGAAACTTGATGTCGGGGTGGGTCGAGTGCACGCCTTCGATAACCGCCCGGCCGCCACCGGCTGGCATGTGGACATCGACCAAGACCAGATCTGGCTCTCGCTCCCTGATCATCTCGATGGCGCTCTGTACCTCGGAAGCATCGCCAACAATCTCGAGGTCGTCGGGGAGCTCGGCGCGGACCCCGGCCCGGAACAGATCGTGATCGTCGACGATAAAGACAGTTGTCATGGTGCTCCCAATGGAAGGCGGAGCCGTACTTCGGTCCCGGAGCCAGGGGTGGAGACTATTTCGGCGCTTCCCCGGTGGCGTTCCATACGACTAACGATAGAGTCCCGTATGCCGTGTCGGGAGGTGGGAACGGTCTCAGTGTCAAATCCTGCACCTCGGTCCTTGACAAAGACCAGGACCTGGTCATCTCTTGCTTCGCCGTATACGGAAATGATCTCGACACCAGCGTGCTTGGCTGCGTTGAGAGTTGCCTCTCGTGCGGCGCGCAGGATGGGATCGAGCGGAGCGACCGAATCGCCGACCACGACTACCTCTACCTTGACCCCGCCCAGGTCCTCGACCTCAGAGCAGATTGCTACCAGCGATTCACGGAACCCACCATCGCGGTTTGCGTTGGGATACAGCCAAGAGCGCAGTTCCCGTTCCTGGTGCCGGGCCAGCCCTCGAATGTCGGGAGTGGCACTTGTATCGCGTTCAATCAGCGCAAGAGTCTGCAGCACCGAGTCGTGAAGATGAGCCGCCACCTCGGCATGATCCTCGGCCCGGATTCGTTCGGTCCGTTCAACCTCGAGCGCTGCCTCAGCCTCGACTCTCCTCCGATCCGATGTCCTCAGCACAGCTGCAACACCGACGGCAGCGGCAACTGAGAACAGGAAGGCCAGAGCGTTGGCCACCTCCTGAGAGAACGACTGCGATCGGCTGATCACCGGGATCAACCCAGCACCCGTGAGCACGGCGGCACCGACAACCCCACCGGCGACGCCAAACGCATATATTGCCGCAAACGCGCCAGAGAGGGGGTAGCCACCAGCAAACTGGATCGTGTCCGCCACCGTTCCGGCGACCACGGTCCATGCACTGATGGCGAGGTCGATTACAACGATCCACCAGACCGAAAGGAGGGCCGGCCGGGAAAGTCGGATCACAGTCGCGGCTGCGGCCCAGGCAACAACCAAACCGATGGTGGCCGCCACTACCGCTGGCCGTTCGACGTTCGTCGTGGAGCTTCCGAGGACAACAAGTCCCAGGATCGAAAGCCAGACGGCGGCAAACACACGGTATCCGGTGACTATCCAGCGCAGTGTCGACTCGAGGTCGCCCGATCGAATGGCCTGCTTCATGACCGGAGCGTAACCGGGTGCAGCCGGGGGAAGGCTCTATCAAAGTTGCCGAAGTCGATTGCCTTCGGCAACTTACGTATCATCGTGGCTATGACTCACCCAACAGTCGCCATCCTCGGTGCAGGTTCGATGGGCGAGATCCTTGCAGAGGGTCTTCTCCGCGCCGGCTGGGAAACGGCCAATCTCATACTCGTTGCCCGTCGTGAGGAAAGAGCTCGCGAGGCGGAGCGGCGCACTGCTATCAAATCCACGCTCGACCCCGTTGCTGCAGCGACGGGACGTGATGTTGTTGTGATTGCCGTCAAGCCGAAGGATGTAGACCACCTGCTCAGCCAAATCAAAGAGGTCATCACGCCGGATCAGGTCGTGCTCAGCCTTGTCGCCGGTGTTCCGATGGCGGTCTTTGAGCGTGCGCTGGAAGGAGTCGCGGTTGTCCGCTCGATGCCGAACACCCCGGCCGCCGTTGACGAAGGCATGACTGCCTACTGCGGCGGTGTCCATGCTGACGATGATGCGTTGGCCCTAGCCGACATGGTGTTGTCGGCCGTCGGCGAGACGATCCGGCTGTCCGAGGATCTGTTGGATGCGGTCACCGCAGTATCCGGATCTGGTCCTGCCTACGTCTTCCTGCTCGCCGAGGCGCTTACGGAGGCGGCCATCAGGGAAGGGCTTCCTCATCATGCGGCGGAAAAGCTGGTCATCCAGACCCTCCGTGGCGCGGGGGCATTGCTCTCGGTGTCCGACAAGAGCGCGTTCCGGCTGCGGGCCGAAGTGACGTCGCCGGGCGGCACCACCGCGGCCGCGCTACACACGTTGGAAGATGGCGGGTTTCGGGCGCTATTGGAGCGTGCTGTGCAATCTGCAGCGCAACGCTCACGGGAACTCGGCGCCATTGCGCTCGAGCGATCAGCGGAAAGCAACAAAGAGTGAACATCGTCGGTCGCAGTCTTCTGGGTGTGACCAACCGCAGTGTGTTTCGCAAGATGATCACCGAGACCAGACCCGGTCGGGCCTTGTCAACTCGCTTTGTTGCCGGCGAGACCCTTGAGCAGGCCATAGCTGCCGCGGTTGTGCTCAACGGCAAAGGCGCAACCGTGTCGCTTGACCACCTCGGCGAGCATGTGACCGATCGGGCCCAGGCCGAGGCATCGCGCGACGACTACCTAGCGTGTCTCGACGCCATTGGGGAGCACGGCATCGAAGGCAATATCTCAGTGAAGTTGTCGCAGCTGGGGATGGGCTTCGATGACGAGCTGGTGGCCGACTCACTTGATGCCCTGGCACGCCGCGCCCTTGCGGTTGGCACCACCGTGACCGTGGACATGGAAGAGAGTGCGGTAACCGGTATCACCATCGACCTCTATACCGCGGCACAGCAACGGCACGGCAATCTCGGGCTGGCGGTGCAGGCCTACTTGCATCGAACGGCGCAAGATCTCGACACCATCATGCCGCTGGGCGGTCACATCCGGCTGTGCAAGGGTGCATACGCTGAACCGGCCGCCGTAGCGGTGCAATCAAGCGACGAGGTGGATGAAGCCTTTGATCGCCTTACCCACTTGCTGATGGGGGATGACGGCGTCAAGCCGGCAATCGCCTCGCACGACACCGATCGGCTCGATGTCGTCTCAGCTCTCGCTGCGCAGCGCACCGGACCATACGAGTACCAGATGCTTTATGGCGTGCGTACGGCGCTGCAAGACAAGACGCTTGCCGACGGCGACCCGCTACGTATCTACGTTCCATATGGGGTTGCCTGGTACCCGTACCTGACCCGCCGCATGGCGGAGCGGCCGTCGAATCTGGCGTTCTTCATGCGCGCCGCTGTGTCCCGAGGCTGAGTGGCGGTGCCGCTGCCCGAGCGCAGTTGTACGATATGCACATGAATTGGATACGCCGTTTTGGGCTTCTTGCAAGTTTGTTCGCTCTTTCGCTCGTGCTTGGTACGACCAGTGCCTTGGCCGCCGGGGTATCTGAGGTTGCCGATGACGCTGCTTCAACCGGCCTTTACCTGGATCGTGGAGTGACGATCAGCGACAGTGACGCTACCGAAATCGTCACCGCGGCTCGCAATAACGGGTCCCGTTTCTATCTCGTTGTCCTCAACGACACACCTCTTGGCGGTAACACTGCGTTCGCCGAGGCTGTCTTTGACGACCTGGGTGTTGACTCCGGCACGATCTTGGTGTTGTCGCCAGAGGATGTGGGCTGGGTGAGCGACGACGAAGGCTTTACCGAAGCGGACATGGAAGACGCTTTTGAGCGGGCCAATGCGGAGGGTGGCACCGACGCCGAGTATGCCGCCAACTTCGTCGTCGGCCTCGTCGGTGTCTCTGAGGTTACGACACAGACCCCGGAGACAACGTCGGCACCAGCCACTACTGCAGCGGCTTCCGCGGCATCGACACCTGAGTCTTCTGGCGGAGGCGGCAACGGACTGTTGTGGTTTGTTCTAATCGTCGGTGGCATCGGGCTCTTGCTGTTCTTCCTGGTGCGCCGTGGCGGTAAGCCGACGGTCAATGCGGCAGCCGAGCAGATGACCAAGGCGCGGATGGCGGTGCAAAAGCAGGTTGACGCAATCGCCAACGACATTCTCGACCTGGAGGATGAGGTCCGCGTTGCCGGCAACCCGCAGGTCGACGAGTACTACGAAACCGCAGGCGCAACGTACCGAACAGTTACAGATCGGCTCCAGAAGGCGGAGACGCCTGAGCAACTCGTCGGTCTCTCCAATGATCTCGACATGGCGATTTGGCAGTTGGATTGTGCTGAGGCGATTCTCGATGGGAAGCCAAAGCCGCCTAGACCAGAGCCAAAGCGTCTCGAACCGACCGCCGGTCCGTCCCGGGACCGCGTAACGGTGCCGGCACCGAGGTCCGACTATCAGCGGCGGCCCAGCCGGCGTAGTTCGTATCTCGGCCCTGGCGTAATGGAGATCCTCATTGGTGTTGCCGGTCAGGTGCTGGGCGGCGGCGGTGGTCGTGGGCGCAGTGGCGGTCTTGGCGGTTTGTTGCGGAGGTCGCCTTCTTCTTCGTCGACGCCGGCCCCACGGGCTCGTAGCGGTGGCGGCGGTGGCGTCGTGCCCGGACCTGGGGCCCCGGTACCGCGCAGCAGTTCCCGGAGCACCCGGTCCCCCCGGCCGTCGCGAAGGCGGCGCAGTGGTGGCGGGCGAATCCGCGGTGGCGGCCGTCGTCGCAAATAGCGCAACGACCGGCCGGAAGTCGGCCGACCAAGGCCGCTGGCAAGCATCTACAATCCGAACGAACTAGGGAAGGAATGACATGAGTTTCTTGAAGCGCCTTTGGGGCTACCTCGCAACGCTGTTCAAAGGCGGCGCGGAGAAGATGATGAAGCCTGAGGTTGAGATCGAGCAAGCGATCAACGAGGCAAAGAAGCGTGACCAGGAGTTGCGTAACCAGGCAGCCAAGGTTGTTGCTCACCGCACTCAGCTCGAGTCCAAGATGGAGAACGCCGCTGACGACGTCGGCGAAGCCCGCCAGATGGCTAAGACGGCGATCATGAAGGCCGAAGAGGCCAAAGGCGCCGGTGATGCCGGGAGCCAGGACAAGTGGACCAGAGCTGCGCAGTCGATCGCAATGAAGCTGCAGGCTTCCGAGAACAACCTGACCACGTTGAAGACTCAGTATGAGACTGCAAGCGGCCAGGCCGACAAGGCCAAGCAAGCTGTCCAGTCGAACGCGATGCGCGTCTCTGAGTTGGCCGCCAAGCGTATGGAGCTTCTCGGCTCGCTCGAAGCCGCCAAGATGCAGGAGTCGGTCAACAAGGCCGTCGATGCATTGTCCAACACCGTGGACTACGAGATGCCCTCTCTCGAGAAGATCGAAGAGAAGATCGAGACTCGCAAGGCGGAGGCAATGGCCAAGGCAGAGTTGCGCGAGGCGACGCCGGACGGCGCCGAGTACGAGCTGAAGGAAGCCATCAACATGGCGCAGGCTGATGCCAAGCTCGAAGAACTCAAAGCGGAGTTGGGGCTCAACTAGTTAGCAACTGAGCACCGCGATTTAGGAGGGCCCCTCGGTACTGCCGGGGGCCCTCGCTTATAGGAGGGAGAAAGGACGATGCTCAACCCATACGAACGATCGGCTGAGGTATACGACCTCTATTACGGCTGGCTCGACTATTCGGCGAATGCGGAGTTGATCCACGACGTGATCGAGTACCGAAAGCCAGGGGCACACACACTCCTTGATGTGGCTTGTGGAACGGCCCGCTACACCGAACAGATGAGTCGGTGGTACGACGTTGCTGGGTTCGACATTTCGGAGTCGATGCTGTCGGTAGCGCACCGACGGATGCCAAAGACGCCATTTCATCTTGCCGACATGATGGATTTCGATCTGGGGGAGCGATTCGATGCCCTGATCTGCATGTTTTCGTCGATAGGGTATGTCACTTCACTCAAGGGTCTCTCTTCAATGATCCGCAGTTGCGCCCGTCATCTGAACCCAGGCGGGGTCCTAGTCATCGAACCGTGGTTCGGGCCTGAGGCGTGGACCGAACAACACGTCTCCAGCCGAGTCGTCGAGGGAGAGGGGCTTGCGGTGGCACGGGTCGATACGAGCGTGCGTGATGGCAACAGTGTCAATATGCGCTGGGCGTGGGCGGTGGCATGGGATGACGGCGATGCGGATGCCTACGTCGAAGAACACTCGACGGGCCTGTTCACCGTGGACCAGTATGCAACTCTGCTTGCAGCCGCCGGCCTCACCGCCGAATACGACCCAGCAGGACCTCTTGGCCGTGGCCTACATATCGCCGTAAAGACGTAGGAATTGCGACCAGGCTTCAGGCCTGGTCGCTGTTGTCTTTGGCTCTCTCTTCTGCAAGAAACTGTTGGTACTTGCGGCCTTGGGTGCCACTGTCATCGATGACATACGAGGCGACGTGGAAGGCGACCCCGATGC
>JASJHC010000408.1:0-4140 GCA_033791245.1 Acidimicrobiia bacterium
TGCTTGGAAGTCGCCAAAGAACTTGTCCACGCCGACAAGCTCGATCATGGGTTCTCTGGTGCCCGCAATCTGCGTAGCGTCGGCAAAAACACTCTGATCCGTCATCGCACACCCACCCCTAGCTTCTTTTCAAGCCGTCGACTTTCTCGTGACATGACAAACGAGCCCACCCAGAAGTACAACGCCGCGAACGGCAGCACGACGGCCTCCAAACCCTGAGCCAAGAACTCGGGCTGTGCCGTTGAGACCTGAGTGGCTTTCAGCAGGTCGAGGAGGCCGACGATGAACACGAGTGTGGTGTCCTTGAACAGGCTGATGAACTGACCGACCATTGCCGGGATCACGTTCCGCAGCGCCTGCGGCAAGACAACCAGCCTCATCGTCTTCCACGGACTGAGCCCAACGGACTGGGCCGCCTCGACTTGCCCTTTCGGCACTGACTGCAATCCGCCGCGCACCACCTCGGCAATGTAGGCAGACTGGAATAGGGTGATGGCGATCAGCAGCCTGAGGAACAAGCTGAATTGGAAGTCCCCCGGGATCAGGAAACCCAAAGCGAAGGCTCCCATCAGCAGCAGGGTGATCATCGGCACGCCGCGGAGGACTTCGATGTACGTGACCGAGAGGACCCGAACCGCGGGCAGCGTCGAACGGCGCCCGAGCGCCAGCATCAAACCGAGCGGGAACGCCAGGCTGATTCCCGCGACGGTGATGACGATGTTGACGAAGAAGCCCTGCCACAGATCCCATCCGACGCCGCCGAATGCGACCAAGACGGCATAGAACCCAACGAGGCCCGCCACCAGGATGATCCACGAACGGTGGATGAGCCACGTCGGCATCATGCCGCCCAACCAGTATGCGGCGAGGCCAATGGCCGCCGCAACCAGGGTCAGGAGTGTCGGCGTTATCGTCTCCGTGAAGCTCAGTGTGAAGAGGATGAGCGCCCCGATCGGCCAGAACCGCCGGACGACGTCGGTCCAGTTCGACCGCTCGAAGTCGAGGCCCGCCTCGGTGGCCTTCATTTGCGCGTTCCGCACGGTCGCCCTTGCGAAGAACGCCACGGTGGCGGTCGCAACGTAGATGGCTCCCCAGAGCCGCTCGAACTGCTCGGAGGGGAACCGGCCCGCCATGTAGAGCTTCAGGTTCACGCGGATGATCTCGGTGTCGACTCCGACCAGGTACTTGACCAAGGAGTACAGGACCCACAAGATCAGCGCTCCGAACACGACCGTCAACACGCTGTTGTACCAGTTGGAGAACAGGTTCTTCCTCATCCACACTCTGGGCGAGGTGCGGCGATGAACCGGCGGTGCCGAGACCCTCTCTGCGGGCGATGTTGTGGTTGCGTCCATCAGTTCCCCACCAGTTGGAGACGACGGTTGAGGATGTTGACCAAGAGCGAGATGGTCAGTGAGAAGAGCAAGTACGCACCCATCAGCAGCAGGATCAGCTGCGGCGACGGGTATCCGTTCCCGATCGCCTGGAATGTGATGGCCGTGATCTCGGCAAAGCCGATGGCGATCGCGAGCGAAGTGTTCTTGGCGAAGTTGAGGTACTGGTTGATGATCGGCGGAAGAGCAATGCGGAATGCCTGTGGAAGGATCACATACCGCAGCCGTTGAAATGCGGTGAGAGCAATGGCGTTCGCGGCTTCGGTCTGACCCTTCGCAACAGCGGTAATCGATCCTCGCACAATCTCGGCAACATGGCTTGCTGTGTACATGACCAACGCGATCAGCACAGCGAAGTAGGCGCCCAGCCCCCCAAACCCACCGGTGATGGCGCGGCCATCGAGAACGGGGAATGAGATGGAAACCGGCCGGCCGGTGATGAAGTAGCCGGCCAGGACAATGACCGCGAATACGCCGAGTCCCCACAACACCCGGTGCGAGTGCTGTCCCGTTTGCTCGGAGTAGCGAGTTCGCCACACCCAGACGATCGCAGCAGCAATCAGTGCGATTGCGGCGATGATCGCCAAGGCCCCCGCCCCAGTAGACGTTGTGACGCCTGGGCCCATGATCTTCAGATTGCTGATGATGAACCAATCGAGTGGTGTCGCGGGATCACGCGGTGGCGGTAGTTGGAGGATCGCCGCGTTGAACACAAACATGATGATCAGCAGCGGGGGGATGTTCCGGAGGGTCTCCACGTATACCATCGCCGCCTTCGCGACGAGCCAGTTGGTGGAGAGGCGGGCCACACCGATCAGCGTGCCGAGGATCGTAAGGAACGGGATTCCCACGATGACCAGGAGGAAGGTGTTCTTGATGCCGACGAGAAGGGCTCTCCAAACCGGCGAGCCGGGATTGAAGTCACTGTCGGCGATCGTGACGCCGGTGGGCTGGGACAGGAAGCTGAAGTCGGTCGGCAGGCCTTTCGCAATCAACTCGTTGCGCAGGTTGTTGCCGAGATACAGGAAAGCGCCGACCACAACAGACACCGCCAGGACCTGCAATGCCACCCGTATGACGCGGATATTGCGCCAGAAAGGTGGCCGCTTCACCTTGGAGGTATCGGTCGCAGTCAGAGGGCTTCCTTCACTAGGAGAGAGGGGGCCGGGCCGTCAAGCCCGACCCCCTTCGTCTAATTGGCTTACCGGTAGGGCGGTGCGTACATGAGACCGCCGTCGGTCCACAGGGCGTTGAACAAACGCGCCAGACCGAGTGCCGTGTTCGGCCCGACATTGCGATCGAAGATCTCGCCGTAGTTGCCGACCTGGCTGATCACCTGCGTCGCGTAGTCCGTGGGCAGACCAAGGCCAGGATCGAACGTGGTCGTGCCGTCGTCGGTCTCGATCTCGAGTCCGAGGAACCGGCGAATTGCCGAATCGTCACCGTCGTAGTCCGCGACATTCGCGGACGTCAAGCCCCATTCCTCAGCCTGGATCGTGGCCAGCACAACCCAGTCGACCACCTGCGCCCACTGCGAGTCGCCGTCAACGACCACCGGACCAAGCGGCTCCTTCGAGAAGGTCTCGTCGAGGACCAGGAGCGCCTCGGGACCACCCTCGCTCTCCGGGAAGTTCGAACGCACACCGGCAAGCTGTGACTTGTCCGACGTCCAGCCATCACACTGGCCAGCCACAAACGCGGCTTGAAGCTGATCGTTGGCATCGAATGTCAGCGGCGTGTACGGCGTGCTGCCGAACCGAGCCGCCAGGTTGAGTTCGGTCGTCGTGCCGGAAAGCACACACACCGACAGGTTCGCCATGTCGTCGATGCTGGTGACACCACTGTCTGCGTACACCATCATGCCCTGACCGTCGTAGAACGTCGTGGTCAGGAACGTGGCGCCTTCACGACCGTCACGGCTGGCCGTGAACGTCGTGTTGCGGATCAGCACGTCGATCTCACCGGACTGGAGCGCCGTGAAGCGCTGCTGCGCCGTCAACGGCCGATACGTGACCTTGTTGGCGTCGCCGAGCACCGCTGCAGCCACTGCCTTGCAGTAGTCAACATCGAAGCCGGCGAAGTTGCCGTCTGCGTCGGTATACCCGAACCCTGGAACAGCATCGTTGACGCCACAATTGAGCGTGTCGCGGTCCACCACCGTTTGCAGCAGTGAGCCGCTCGCAGCAGTAGCCGCGGTCGTCGCAGTCTCGTCTCCGCCGCTGTCTGCGGCCGTGGTTGTGGTGTCATCACTGCTGCTATCGCACGCTGCGAGCACCAGCCCGAGTGCGAGTAGCAGGATTGCTAGTCGTTTCACGGTTGTTTCCTCCTACAGATTGGCGGCCGGGGATGGACGCTCCTCGCCCGTACTTTGGGCATGGAATACCGGCCGTTCTTCTGCCACGGTAGACAGTGGCGCACGGCGCGATCAACTGAAAACGCGACAACGGGCCGTTTCACCCCTCAACGGGACGCCTGAATGTGGCCCGGAACAGGCGGAATCAGCCAGCGAAGAACGCTCAAACGTCGATGCCGAGGCCGGAGATGTACACGTTGCGCCCCCGATACTCGATGTATACGAGCCAAGGATTGCCGGTGGCATCGGGTTCGAGCGCGAGGTACAGGAAGTCCTGACACTGACTCGGCAACAGAGCCGTCGACGAGTGCGCCGTTCGCGGACTCACCTCGTGGGTTGCGGTGTAGGCCGCCAGGTAGGGGTCGACGACCTCGGCACTACCGA
This sequence comes from Acidimicrobiia bacterium, assembly GCA_033791245.1. Taxonomy (GTDB): domain Bacteria; phylum Actinomycetota; class Acidimicrobiia; order Spongiisociales; family UBA5794; genus JAAETI01. The sequence continues at coordinate 4,132 of JASJHC010000408.1, forward strand.
CCGATCTCC
>JASJHC010000409.1:0-2723 GCA_033791245.1 Acidimicrobiia bacterium
ACCAACCACCCAAGCACAGCTCCTCGAAGCGATGGAGCGTGAGTTTGCGGCCCTATGGGACGAGATCGATCTCTGTGCGCAAGACGATCTCGAGATTCCCGGCGCATGTGAACATTGGTCTGTGAAGGACCTTCTTGCTCATCTTGATGCCTGGCACGAGATGTTGCTGTCGTGGGAGAGGGTCGGCATTGCCGGCGGGAAACCGGAGATGCCTGCCCCTGGATTGAGTTGGAAGGAAACGCCAACTCTCAACTCGCAGATCTGGGAGCGTACCAAGGACGACAGCTGGAATGAGATCACGACGAGGCTGAACTGTTCCTACGACGCGCTGCGCCAGGTCATCTCCGGATATGAGGCGGATGCGCTCTTCGAGAAGAAGCGCTTCAAGTGGACTGGATCGACGTCGGTGGGCTCCTATGTTGTCTCGGCCACCTCAAGCCATTACGACTGGGCTCGAAAGCTGGTTCGCCGGTTCCATAAGGTAAGAGCAAATGGCGCCGACCAGTAGCGGCGCAGGTGCTGTGCTGGAACTGCCATCGCTGGCTGGTGCTGTTGCGTATCTGCGTTCGATACAGGACCCATTTATCGAACTTGGCGTTGCACTCAACCTTGATGATGCCAGTGAAGCTGCAGTTGCGCCGATACGGGAGGCGGTCGCGGAGTCATCATTGGTCAAACGGGCCCTCGCTACCCAGCGGTCCGATGGGAGCTGGGGCGAGCATGATCGTGCGGCCGGCCGTATCTTGCCGACGCTGTGGATGGCCAAGGCTCTTGCAGAGCTCGGAGTCGGTGCTTTCCATCCAGGTTGGGATCGGGCTGCCGGATTCCTGGCCACGACAGCGCATACCGACGGTGGTGTGTTCTCTATCTCGGGTCACCGCGACGGTGTCCTGAGTTGCTATGTCGGGATTGCGGCCTCGATGTACGGGCAGGCGGGTCGTCGTGATCTCGCCGAGCCACAGGTCGATTGGATCCTGCGGCATCAGGATGTAGCCAGCAAGGGTTCACGGCTCCGTCCGGATACTCCACAAGAGTGGGAACCTCATCTCGCCAAGAGATACGGCGGCTGCATGGCGCAGACCACGTGTCTTGTTGGCGTGGTTCGCACTGCCCAAGCCATACTCGGCTGGGCCAATACCAAACCCGCTGCTGGCGAACTGATTGGATCGATGAGAGAGGCGTTCTTGGAGCGCAACGTGATCTATAGGTCCAGCGGTGGGGTAATCCCGCTTTCGGTGGTGCCGGCCAAGGCAGAGAGCTGGCTGATGCCGGCGTGGCCACTCGATTGGAGGATCGACCTGATTGAGGTCCTCGCCTTTCTCGGTCGCAGTGGCCCGCCTGATGGACGGATGCAAGACGCGGTTGACCGGCTGGTCAGCTTCCGACTTCCCGACGGGACCTGGCCGCTCCGTCGCACCTACCGACCTCAGTACTTGGATCTCCTGGAGCGGCGTAGCCGTCGGCGCGGTAGCCCGATGATCACGCTACGAGCAGTTACCGCATTGTGTGCGCTCGGCGCCACTGGTTAGGAGTGGCCGTTGCGCTCGACGTGACGGAGCAAACCGATAACCAGACCTTCGACGACGGCCTTCCATGAGGCATCGATGATGTTCTCGTGGACACCGACCGTGCCCCACGCAGTTTCGATATCAGCGTGTTCGCAAAGGACCCGCACCCGGGCACTGGTGCCGTCGCTCGAATCGAGGTCGCGGACTCGGTAATCGGTCAGCTGGATCTCGGTGACCTCAGGGAAAGTCTTCACCAGTGCCGCCCGCAGCGCTCGGTCAAGCGCGCTAACCGGGCCGTCGCCCTCACGGGTGGTCACCACGCGTTCGCCGCCGACATGCACCTTGACTGTCGCTTCTGCAACGACCTCGTTGTCGCGATGCTCGACGTATACCCGGTATGACTCGAGTTCGAAGAAGTCCTGTTTCCATCCTTGTGCTTCGCGCAACAGCAGTTCGAAGGAACCGTCGGCGGCCTCGAACTGGTAGCCAATGTGTTCGAGTTCCTTGATTCGATCGACGACGACCTGGGCGTCGGCGCTAGAAAGCTCAAGACCCTGGGCTTGCGCCTTGGCTACCACGGTGGCCCGGCCAGCCAGTTCGGAAACAACGACGCGGGTGGCGTTTCCGATGCTGTCCGGGCTGAGGTGTTCGTATGCGTCGCTGCGACGCGCCAGTGCCGAGGTGTGCAGGCCTGCCTTGTGGGTGAACGCAGAGCTTCCGACATAGGGCATGTGCGGATCGAGGGTTAGGTTGACCAGATCCGCCAGATGGTGGGACACCGTCGTCAGACGGGGGAGACGATCTTCTGGGATGGTTTCGATACCCATCTTCAGCGAGAGGTTGGGGATCAGCGAGCACAAGTCGGCGTTGCCGGTCCGCTCGCCGTACCCGTTGATGCAGCCCTGGACCTGGTGAACGCCTTCCAAGACGGCTGTGATCGAATTGCCAACTGCCATTCCGGAGTCGTTGTGGAAATGGCATCCGAGTGTGGCGTCGCCGAGCGCTTCGCCGACTTCACCGACGATCCGCTGTACTTCGTGAGACAGAAACCCGCCGTTGGTGTCGCACAGCACCACGCGGTCGGCACCGGCATCGTGGGCGATTCGCAGCGCGGCGACCGCAAAGTCTGGATTGTCCCGGTACCCGTCAAAGAAGTGCTCTGCATCGAAGAACACCTTGCGGCCTTGCGAACGGAGGTATGCGACTGAATCGCCA
>JASJHC010000410.1:0-2579 GCA_033791245.1 Acidimicrobiia bacterium
AGGAGAAGTGGTTGAGATCTACGCTTGCCGCCAGCTCTGCGCAATGCACGCTCGCCTACATGCACGCACCTCGCTTTTCGTCTGGTGTCCACGGTGACGCCGATTGGCTCGAGGATCTGTGGCAGGCGCTCGACGACTACGACGCATATCTGATGTTGGCTGGCCACGACCACAACTACGAACGGCTTGCCCCGCTTCACGCTGACGGCACTCAGGTGGCATCCGGCGGCATCCAGTCGTTTGTTGTCGGCACCGGCGGAACCTGGCTGCGCGACACCGACAGCCCACGCTCCGGCAGCGAGGTCCTGATCGACGACAAACACGGTGTACTGGTTCTTGATCTTGAGCCGGACTCGTATGAGTGGCAGTTCGTCGACACCACCGGTGCCGTCCTGGACCAAGGATCGAGATCCTGCAGCTAGCCGAGCCTGACCCATTTCTGAAATGACCCTGGACCAGGATGCCTCCATCGGCCACAATGGGAGGGTCTAGTCAGGAGGTCCAAATGACAACTGGCGAGTCATTTGCCAGCGTGGTCCAGCAACGATCCAAACTCGGCGAGGCGATGCAACTGGTCGAGGAGGCCGCGGCCGCGCCTGCAGCCAAGGACGGCTGGTCGGCGGACCTTGTGGTCAACCTCGAACAACTCGAGCTGGCGTTCAACGAGCACATCGTCGATGTGCAATCGCCCGACGGGCTTCTCGATCGAATTGTGGACCAAGCTCCACGATTACAAAGAGCCGTTGAGGTGAAAAAGCGTGAGCACACCAGAATCGCGGGCGCGATCGGCGAAACCATCGAACGGTCCTCCACGGCGCAAACACCCGACGTCGTCGTCGATCTCCGCGAGACGGTGATGGAACTGCTTATCGACCTGTCCCGCCATCGCCAGAAGGGTGCCGATCTTATCTACGACGCATACGCCATCGATATCGGTGGCTACTAGATATCGAGTGCCTGTTTGAGGTCTGCGATCAGCGCCGATGCGCTCTCTAGACCAATAGACAGTCGAAGGAGACCGGGCGGAGCCGCATTGTCGCTGCGCAGCCGGTGATCGACGAGAGATTCAACGCCACCAAGGGATGTTGCGTTTGTGAACATTCGGAGTTTGGCCAGCGCCGATTTTGCGGCCGCCTGATCGTCCAATTCGAACGCGAGCACTCCCCCGTATGCCGACATCTGGTGTTTGGCGACATCGTGACCTGGGTGGGTTTCCAGACCGGGGTACCAAACCGTCTCGAGTCGCTCGGAGAGAAAGTTGGCAATGGCGAAAGCGGTCTCGCTCTGCCTCGCAACGCGTAGCGGAAGAGTGCGGACCCCGCGCAACGTAAGCCAGGTTTCCAACGCACCAGGGATTGCACCGTCAGCGAGACGAGCGGTGCGGAGCTCGATAGCGGTATCACCGTTGAGTGTCGAAGCAACACCCCCCATCGCATCAGAGTGACCTGCGATGGCCTTGGTGGTTGCATGGACCGAAAAATCGATGCCGTGGGCCAAAGTCTGTTGCAGAACCGGCGTTGCAAAAGTGGCGTCTGCAACGGTGATCAGTCCACGTTCTTTTGCGTCTCTGGCGACGTCGTCAAGATCTGTAATCAGGCACTTGGGGTTCGATGGCGTTTCGATCCACCTCACATCACCTGGCCTCAGATCGTCACTGGATACGACATCCCAGCTGTCTCTGGCCGCCTCAGCATGGACAAACTCTCGAACCCCGTGGTACACGGCATCGGGCAGCGATACTCGCTTTGGGCGCAAATACCGTAGAACTGCTGCAACTGCGGCCATCCCAGACGGGTAGGCAACGCTGTGACCGCCCTCAAGAGCCCCCAGAACGGCTTCTAAGCGTTCTGTGGTCTCGTCACCCATTCGGCGATAGACGCGGCCCTCAGGGTCGTGCTCATACGTTGTGCTGGGCCGCAGTGCAGGAGCAACGTCGGGCAGCTCTGCCAATTTGTTGTCGGCGTGCAACACCTCGGTAAATGGGTCTCGTTTCATGAGCAGGCACTGTACAGGCACCGATACAGCCGGGTTTCCGGGCTGGAGGTATAGTGCGCGCAACCCAACCTTTAAATCCGGTCCTGTGAGGCCGGAAAGGACGGCAAATATGGCACGAACAACAGCCCGCGGCGTTCTGGTTCTCGCCGACGGGACCGCCTTCCAGGGAACCTCCATCGGCGCTCACGGTCGCAAGACCGGCGAGGTCGTGTTCAACACCTCCATGACCGGATACCAAGAGATCATCACTGATCCGTCGTATGCAAGACAGATCGTGACCCTCACCACCCCGCACATCGGGAACTACGGAGTCAGCTCCTCCGACAGCCAGGCGGCAAAGCCTCACTGCACGGGCTTGATCACTCGTTCGGTCACTGCTCGTCCTTCTAATTGGCGATCAGAAGAACCGTTCCCGGTTTGGCTGGAGCGGAACGATGTCATCACCCTTGCCGATATCGACACACGACGGCTGACCAGACACATCCGCGACCACGGAGCCATGCCTGGTGTGATCGCCACCGAAGGAACCATCTCCGAGCTCACCCAGATGGCGGCCGATGCCCCACACATCGAAGGCAACAATC
>JASJHC010000411.1:0-4779 GCA_033791245.1 Acidimicrobiia bacterium
GAAACATGTTCCGGATCAAGGATCTTCGCAACAAGATCCTGTTCACACTGATGGTCTTTGCGATCTATCGACTCGGGGCGGCTGTCCCGGTTCCCGGCATCGACCTGGATCAGCTGGCGATTGCCCGCAACCAGGCCGAGGAGAGCGGTTTCCTCGGTCTCTTGAACTTGTTCAGCGGCGGCGCCATAGAGAACCTCTCGGTGTTCTCGCTCGGCATCATGCCCTACATCACGTCCTCGATCATCATGCAGCTTCTTGCTGTAGTGATCCCCAAGCTGCAATCCCTGCAGGACGAGGGTGAGGCGGGGCGCAAGGTCGTCACCCAGTGGACACGCTATCTGACGGTTGCCATTGCGTTGATTCAGTCGACCAGCTTCACCTTCTTGTTCCACAACGGAACATTCTTCAACGGTGTCGACCTAATCCCGGATTACTCGCTGCGCAACGTGCTCACCATCATTGTGACGATGACGGCGGGTACGGCGATGATCATGTGGCTTGGCGAATTGATCACTCAGCGAGGTATCGGCAACGGGATGTCGCTGATCATCTTTGTAAGCATCGTCAGCCAGTTGCCCAACCAGTTCGGCATCCTCTGGGCGAACTCGCAGACCTACCAGTTCGTCATTGTGAGCCTTGTGATGCTTGCGCTGACCGTTGGCATCATCTTTATGGACCAGGGACAGCGTAGGATCCCGATCCAGTTCTCCCGCCGCGTGAGGGGCCGCAAGGTCCTTGGTGGCCAGAGCACGTACATTCCGCTGAAGGTGAACATGGCCGGGGTTATCCCTGTCATCTTCGCGACCAGCATCATGTATTTCCCGGTCCTGGTCTCCTCGTCGATCCCATCGACAGGCTGGGGAGCGACGGTGCGTGACTGGATCAACAACAACCTCTTGTCGAGCGGTACCGGACAGTTGTCGCCGACACTGCCGTACATCTTGATGCTTGGCTTGCTGGTGGTCTTCTTCACATACTTCTACACGGCTATCCAGTTTGACCCGGAGCGCCAGGCTGAGACCATCCAGCGTCAGGGCGGCTTCATCCCCGGTATTCGTCCGGGCCGTGCCACCGTCAAGCATCTCGAACACATCTTGAACCGGATTACCCTGCCCGGCTCGCTGTACCTGGCCTTAGTTGCGGTTGGGCCGTCGATCCTCGGCTACATCTTCAACATCCCGGTTGGCCTCAGTGGTGTATCGATCCTGATCGTGTCCGGTGTTGCACTTGAGACGATGAAACAGATCGAAAGCCAGCTGATGATGCGCAACTACGAGGGCTTCCTCTCCTAACCGATTAATCGGCTGTGGCGAGAGTCTTTAAGATCTTGGCATTAGTAATTCGATCATTTCAAGGAGTGACTGATGGGTCTCCGGCTGATTTTCCTCGGACCACAAGGCTCGGGCAAAGGTACGCAAGCATCTCGACTCGCTCGACTGATGGGCGTACCCCATGTCTCAACTGGCGTGATGTTGCGCCAAGCGGTTGCCGATGGCACCGAACTCGGTAAGAAGGCCGACGCCATCATGCAGGCCGGCGATCTGGTCCCCGACGAGCTAGTGGTGGCCATGGTCGGTGAGCGTCTTAGCCAGCCCGATGCGGCCTGTGGCTATCTGCTTGACGGTTTTCCACGGAACGTTGCCCAGGCCGAGGCTCTTGACGGTGTCTTGGACAAGCCGCTTGATGCGGTGGTGCGTCTTGATGTGCCCCATGAAGAGCTTATGAAGCGGATGCTGCTGCGCGCCGAGGCCGAGGGGCGTGCCGACGACACCGAGGAAGGCATCTCTCGTCGTCTTGAGATCTATTGGGAAGAGACTGCACCGCTGTCGGACTACTACGCCAAGAACGGTGTTGTGGTGCATGTTGTTGACGGATTCGGCGGAATCGACGAGGTCTTTGCTCGGGTGGCGCTTACGATGGCCGTCGAATAATGAGCGGTCGTTTCATGACAATGAAGTCTGATGAGGACTTCGCGAAGATGAAGATCGCCGGTGCGGTGGTCGCCGCTATGCACACCGCGGTTCGGGAGGCCGCCGTCCCTGGAGTGACGACACTGGCACTGGACGAGATCGCCCATCAGGTGGTCCGTGATGCCGATTGCAGACCGTCCTTTCTTGGGTATCACGGCTTTCCTGCATCCATCTGTACCTCGCCCAACGAGGTGATTGTTCATGGAATCCCCGGTGGCTACAAGCTCCGCGACGGCGACATCATTGCGATCGATGCCGGCGCCATCTACGACGGTTGGCATGGCGACGCCGCTTTCACGATGGCGATCGGCGAGGTGGCGGACGAGGTGAAACAGCTCATCGAAGTCACCGAGCAGGGCCTGTGGGCCGGCATCGCGGCGGCTCGTTCGGGCAACCGACTTGGGGACGTTGGCGCCGCCGTCTCGGCGGTCGCCGCTCCGTATGGGTATGGCGTAGTCCGGGAATACATCGGACATGGCATCGGCCGCCAAATGCATGAGGCACCCGATGTTCCCAATTACGGCAGGCCTGGCAAGGGGCTGAAGCTGAAGGCGGGGATGGCGATAGCAATCGAGCCGATGTTCAATCTCGGCACAGCAGAGACCAGCGTTCTCGAGGATGGCTGGACGGTCATCACTCAGGACAGCAAGCTGTCGGCCCATTGGGAGCACACAGTGCTTATCACCGAGGAAGGCCCTGTTGTTTCCACGCTGCCCGAGCCAAAGTTGGTGCCCGCCTCAGCCGAAGGGTGAGCTTCGCACACGTTCGAGTTGGACTGCCTCCAACTCAGGCCGGGTAAGGGGTGGAGCATGAGCCTGGTGCTCAGCGCTGGCTGTCGACTGCCGGTCACAGTTAGATACGCCGCCTCGTGGCGTGGGCACAGGATCGAGATTTGATCCTTGGCTCGAGACGATGCCTAGTTCTACGAAGGTTTCCGCCTCGGGCGCGACAAGACGCCGCACCCGTTCTCGATAGCGATCGGAATAGTGCGGATTGAGCGTTTTGGGAAGGGGCGGGGAACCTGGGGGAAGGGGCGGGGAACCTGGGGGGACAACCCAGGGCGACCTGTGGCTTTGCGGGGGAGGCCTCACCTGTGTGGCGGATCATGCCCACGGTTGGGCCGCACCAGCCGGCGACAGCCCGGTGGATCATCTGGATGAAGGGTGAACCCGGTTTGGTGGATCGCGATGTGGTGATGGAACCAGCACAATGTCGCCAGGTTGTCGGGATCATGATCGCCCTGGTGCGCTCGGTGTCGTATGTGGTGGGCCTGGAGGCGATACCGGGAGTGACATCCGGCAACGGTGCACCCCTTGTCTCGCCACGCAACAAACTTGCGAACCGCCGGCGGCACGGCTGAGGCGGATTGCGAGGTGACGATGGGTTTGCCGTTCTCAAGCCCGATCAACTGCACAGAACTGCCGCACAGGATCTCTTTGAGCACGCTGGGTCCAACCCGTGGCCCGTACTCGAGTTCTGCGCCAAGCTCACCACCGCTTGAGCTGGCCCGTTCGAGGTCGATGAACACGGTCCCATCGAACCCGCCACCCGAGCCGGTTGCGGTCTCGTCCGTGAGCGAGTCCTGCGAGATCATGACCAGCGCATCGGCTTGAAGTTGGCTCCGGGTGTAATAGTCGCCACCGGGCTGCCGACGGAGCTCGTCAGCGCGTTCTGCGATTGCCTGGTCCACGATCGATCCCTCGACGGCGGGTAGCTCGAAGTATCCGGTCCACCGGGTCTCGTCGAGGGATGGCTGAATAACGAAGTGCCGATCCGAGAAGGTCTGCTGGTCGTCCTTGCGGCTGATTCTCCGGTACTGGTGCGTCAGCCGATTCACGGCCGTGAGGTCCAGATCGAAGCTTCTGTCCACGACAGATTCAGGGGCGTTGGCACCCAGCAACCGAATGGTGGCCATGGCTCGATCCAACGTGATGTCCCCGGCCTCGAGTTCTTCGAACAGATATGGGTCCTCCCGATACATGCGATTGGCGGCATCGACGAGCTGTCTGGCAGAGTGGTGACTGATGTCCATGGCGGATGCGGTCCAGTCAACCATCGAGCGGGCACCGTCCTCACCAGCGACTCCGGCACGCTGCAACTGGTTGATGATGACCAGCTGGCGGGCGTGCAGCTGAGAGACCTTGTTCGAGGTTTCCGCAAGCTCCGCCTTGAAGTCGGAAACCAGGGTCGGATCAGTGAACAACATGCCGACACCGTATCAATTGGGGGTGACAAGAAACGCCCCCTCTTGGCACAGGTAGATGCCTTCGCCGAGTATGCACGAGCGCTGTGGAACAGATTCGACCGTGGCTGGCGATCGCCGCGATCGCTACGCCAGTGACTGGTCGAGGACCATGGCTTCGGTGCGGGTGGTTTCCAGAAGTGCAACGGCCAGATCTTCCGGCATGCCGAATACAGCAGTCACTCGAGCAGCCACAGGTTCTATCGCTTCGGTTGGTTCAACCGCACCGCACAGAGACGAAACCACACGAACCACGGGGTACTTGGCGGTCCCCTGTTCAGGGATCCCCTCCTCGGTGGCAGCTTCACGCAGGGCTGCAGGGAAACCCCATTCGTCGAAAAGCCATCCGGCTACGGTGGTATGGGTATAGCCGAGCGCTTCCTTCTCGAGCTCCTTCAGCTCTCCTTTTCCTGCCTGCCAGTCGGCCAGAACAGCGGACTAGTTGGGTTGGCCGGAGACGAGGAGCGGAATGGCGATGCCTTCGAGAAGAGATGCGGAGAAGTTCTCGCACCGACGAGGTCGCCATCTAGGTCGATGCCCTCCAGCTCGGGAGGAAACGAAGGCGTG
>JASJHC010000412.1:0-2792 GCA_033791245.1 Acidimicrobiia bacterium
CGTTCGAGGCAAAGATCTCCACGATGGGACCGTGGGTGAACTCAATGAGGCCATCCGTGTCGACCCATTCGAATCCGAGTCGGATAGCAAGCAACCGGCCAACCGCACTCTTGCCCGTTCCCATGAAACCTGTGAGAACGACATTCTCGGTCATAGAATTATCCCTTCAGCAGCATGGCGCGGACTGATAGTAGAGCACGGCGGACTGTCCGAACTGCGACAAACAGGGCGCGGGAAAGCCTTCAAATACGTCGTACAGATGGCATCACCGGGGAGACTCACATGAAACGAATCATTTACGGCGCGGCGGTGGTTGCCCTACTGGCGACCGCCTGTTCCTCTGCCGCAGAAACAATCGACTCAGCACCACGTCCATTTGCAGAGATCCAAGACTCCGAACTCGAATTCGAGAATGACCCCACGTTCCCCGGCCGGGCGATCTTCAGAGTCACCACAACCGAGGCGGCGATCTGCGCAATCGTATGGGGAGAAACCGAGGACCTGGGTCACTTCAACAACTCGCTGGCGATGAACGGAACCGGCATCGTGCAGCACGACGTCTTCCTACCCGGCGCCGCCGCCGACGAGACCTACTTCTATCAACTTCAAGGCTCTACGGCCGACGGCACCCTCTACCAGAGTGAACTGATGACCTTCACGCTGCCCGCCGCCGAGACGCAGACCAGCGAAGCAAACAGTGGCGAAAACCTTGCAGTCAGTGGGACGGTTGCCGAGGTGAGCAGCGAGTTCTCGTCGCAATGGGCTAGCACCAACGCCATCGATGGTGACCTGGGCACCGAATGGTCCTCGGCGGGCGACGGTGACGATTCGTTCATCACGATCGATCTCGGCGCGCCGCGACAAATCAGCGGTTTCGAATTCCTCACCCGCACGATGGCCGATGGAACCGCAACGACTACCACCTACACCGTCACCATCGACGGAGGTGAGCAGCTCGGACCGTTCCCAGCTGGCAATCCTGCCGATCCGTCACCTGCTGCGGTCGACACTTCGGGCCAGACCTTTCGCTTTGAGGTGACAGACTCAACCGGTGGCAACACCGGCGCCATCGAGATCCGCATCCTGGCTCCATAGGCACACCAATCGGACCGGACGAATGACCCTGTCTGCAAGCCTTTGGACCCTACCGAGGACGACCTCCTAGGCATACGGTGTACCCATTCACGCAATCAATTGTTGAAGGGGTCTGCCATGGCCGATACGGCCAGTCGTTGGAAAGTTGTAGTGGGAGCATTGCTCATTCAGTGGTGCCTGGGCGCCATCTACGCCTGGTCGGTCTTCACGCCCGGGTTGAAGGATGCCGGATGGACCAATACCGAAACACAGATAGTGTTTGCGGCGGGTCTGGCCATGTTCGCCATCGTGATGGTCTTCGCGGGCCGCAAGCTGAACGATTGGGGTCCGCAGCGTCTTGCGCTCTCCGGCGGTATCACTCTCGGTGTTGGCTACGTCATCGCCGGTCTCGGTAGCGGGACCAACTTCTGGACCGTCCTCCTCGGTGTCGGGCTCATCGGCGGCTCCGGAATCGGCCTTGCCTACGTGGTTCCGATCGCAGTCGGGATGCGCTGGTTCCCGGACAAGAAGGGCATGATCACCGGTGCCGCCGTCGCCGGCTTCGGCTTCGGCGCAATGGGCTGGGTGAAGCTTGCCGGGTCGTGGGGCAGTCTCATCGACAACATCGGGCTCAACGGCACATTCGTCACCTACGGGATTGCCTTCGCCGTACTTGTGGTCATCGGCAGCATGTGGATGAAGATGCCGCCAGAAGGATGGCTGCCGGATGGGTTCACCCCTCCGCAGGCGATAGGCGAAGGCAGCGAGGATTTCACTCCACAGGAAATGCTCCGCACACCACAATTCCACCTGATCTCGCTGACGTTCCTAGTCAGCGCAGGCGCCGGCCTTATGGCTATCGGGCTCATGAAGCTCTATCCACCCGAGGCTCTTGTTGATAACGGCATCGGAATTGACGCCGCCGATGCCATCGCTGGTACCGCAATGGCCGTGTTCTTCAGCCTCGCCAATGGAATCGGTCGGCTCGCCTGGGGAATTCTTGGTGACAAACTGGGTCGTAAGAGATCCGTCGTCACTATGGCCGCCAGCCAGGGCGTGCTGCTGCTGCTCTTCACTTCGATGGCCGGCAACGAGTACACCCTGTACCTATTCGCGACACTCATCGGATTCAACTTCGGCGGCAACTTCGCTCTGTTCCCCGCTCTCACCGCCGATGAATTCGGCAACGCCGCGGTCGGCAAGAACTACCCATGGGTCTTCCTTGCGTATGGGGCCGGCGGGATTATCTTTCCAATCCTTGGCGGATGGCTGGGCGACGGTGGCAACTTCCCGTTGGCCTTCTCCATCACCGGAGTGTTGTGCCTGGTCGGGGCAGCTGCTTCGTTCATGGTATTCCCCCCACATCATGACGAGGCATTGAAGCCGTTCAGCGTTCATGGCTTCGTCCACAACGCACACCTATTCGAAAAAGAGGACTCGCTCGTTTAGCCAGTTCACAGAACAAGAGAGCGGGTCGTCTTTGTCCCCCCTCGGACGGCCTGCTCTTTTCGCGCCCAGACATATACCGGAAAACGTCGAGTCGGCGACCGCGGCCAGGTAGCATTTCGCACAGCTAGGACCCTAAAGACGGGCGCAACTGATACCGATGTCTCATAATCGGATCGAAGAAGGGAACATCGTGACCGGGACCTCGATAGCGCGCATCGGTCGATTTGCGCTCGGCCTAGCAATAGTTGCTGTCATAGCCGTAGGGCTGC
>JASJHC010000413.1:0-2656 GCA_033791245.1 Acidimicrobiia bacterium
ACCGCAGGCTGGTGGCACCGCGCGGGTTACGCAACATGCCGGCGCGGACGGTCGGGTCAGTGGCATGGATCGACACGTAGAGAGGTCCCAGCCTCTCTTCGACGACCCTGGCCAGGTCAAGCTCGGTGAACCGGGTGAGCGTCGTGAAGTTTCCGTAAAGGAATGAGAGCCGATAATCGTCGTCTTTGAGGTAAAGCGTTGTCCGCATGCCCGGCGGCAACTGATAGATAAAACAGAACTCGCAATGGTTGTCGCAGGTTTGGACACGATCGAAGATCGACGAGTTCAAGCGCAACCCCAATGGCGCCCCTGCTGACTTCACAATCTCCAACGCAGAGTCCTGTCCGTCACGACGTACTTCGAGTGCGACTGCAGACTCGTCGACCAGTTGCTGATACTCGATAACGTCCGTTGGCACCACACCGTTTACGGACAACAGCTCGTCGCCCGGCTGCAAACCTGCAGCCGCGGCTGGACTACCGGGAAGGACCTCGAGGATCGTCGGATTCGACATGAGGTGGCGAAGCATAGAGGGCACAGCAACGCACAACGCACCGTTGCGGGTGTCACCGACCTTCCGGAACTTTGCCTACCATGAGATCCATGGTGGAAAAGGTCATACTCGCAGAGCCACGCGGCTTTTGTGCTGGCGTCGAAATGGCAATCAAGGCACTCACCTGGATGGTGAATATCTTCGAAGCGCCGGTGTATTGCTATCACGAGATTGTGCACAACCAGGCTGTTGTGGAGGCGTTCGAAACTGCAGGCGTGATCTTTGTTGACGACATCAGCGAGGTCCCCCAAGGGCGCCCGGTCATGCTGTCGGCACACGGATCTGCTCCTGAGATTGTCTCAGAGGCCACCGCCCGCGCCGCGGTCATGGTCGATGCCGTTTGCCCGCTCGTGACCAAGGTTCACCACGAGGTCAAGATGATGGCGAGCAAGGACTACGACATCATCTACGTCGGCCATGACGGCCACGACGAGGCTATCGGCGCCGTCGCTGAAGCCCCCGCCTCGGTAACGCTGGTCGATCCCGAGCAGGGTTTGGGATCTTTCGAGGCTCGCGACCCGGCCAAGGTGGCCCTCCTCGCCCAGACCACCTTGGGAATGCACGAATGGGAGGGCGTGCTCGACGCCGCGGCCGATCGCTATCCGGATCTCACCACCGCCCGCCGCAGCGATCTTTGTTATGCGACCACCAATAGGCAGAGCGCTATCCGGCAGCTCGCCCACGAGACCGACACGATCCTCGTGGTTGGCTCGGAAAGCTCGTCGAATACACAGGCCCTGGTGAGGGTGGGCCGCAAGGAAGGCACCCCTTCGTACCGTGTTGACGGACCAGAAGACATCGAAGCGAGTTGGCTGACGTCGTCCAAGGTTGTCGGCGTGACCGCAGGCGCCTCGGCCCCTGACCAACGGGTCCGTGAGGTCATCGCCGCTGTAGCCCCACGAGATGGTGTCTCGATCTTGTCGCTGACCGATGAGGACGAGTACTTCCCACTTCCCCCAACATTGCGCCGTTTCGTCAAGACACTGCAGGCGGTGGTTGAGGCCGGCTTTGCGGTGCAGAACCAGAACCAGCCTGGCCCCATCGAACAGGACCCCGAGTATTCGGCTACTGGAGCGCTCGACCTGCTCGGGGTGTAGGTGTGCGCTGCTTCAGTCCAAATCAGTGTCGGTATTTCGGAGTGACATGAGCACTCCTTGGCTTGCCAGATTGGGCCCGCAAGAGGTTCGCCGTACGCCTCTAGGACCACTACCGTGGCGCCCATGATCGGTACCAGAAAGCTGTTTTTGTTGGCCCTAGTGAGCATTGCTCTTGTTGCCGCTTCGTGCGGAGGCAATGGAGACGATGCGGAGAGCGAGGGAGTCCTCACGCTCCAGGAGCAGACCGGAGAAGGCGTCACCACAACCACGCGCCTCAGTTCCGATGAAGCTGTCCTCGAAGTCACCCGATGCATGAGAGAACGCGGTTTGGAAGTCCCCGACATCGGGGTGACGGCAGATGGACAACTGGATCTTCGTCCAGAGGACTTAGTCGGCATCGACCTCGAAGGTGAAGACTTCCAGCAGGCCTTCACCAGTTGCATTGCGGTGTTTCAACTATCGGGCGGCTTCGATGTCTCCTTGGATCCAGAACTCGAAGCCCTGTTCCAGGATCAGCTCCAGGAATTCTCCCAGTGCATGCGCGACAACGGGGTCGCCGATTTTCCAGACCCACAGAGCGGTAGCGGAACGCCCTATCCGCTGTCGGCTTTCCTCGGCTTTGGTGATCCAACATTTGAGGATGCACTGGAGACCTGTCGCCAAACCGTCTCCTTCGCCGGATTTGCAGGCTGATGCGACGAACTACCGGTTTGATCGTTGTGGTGATCCTGCTGACCGTCGTTGGTGTCGGCGGTTGGTGGGCGATTGATCGATTCTCCGATGACGAAGTGGTCCCTTTCACCGATGAAGAGGTGCAACTGGTTTCGGTCGAGGTAGTGCGCACCGATCTCGTCGATACCGAGACCCTTGCCGGGACCCTGCGCTACGCCGACCCGGGTGTTCTCTACACGCGCCTGCCCGGGACGCTTACAGACCTACCGCAACCAGCCACAACGCTGCAGCGCGGCGACGTGGCCTTCGAGATAGACGGTCTGCCGGTGATCGT
>JASJHC010000414.1:0-3715 GCA_033791245.1 Acidimicrobiia bacterium
GATGTTGTTGGTGACGGCGGTCGATAACAACTCGAGGCCGTTGGTCCCTTTGTTCGTCACGTAGACGATGTCGAAGGCGCGGAGCGACTCGATGATCGTGATGACGATGATCACGAGGTTGATCGGCTTGAGGACCGGGAACACCACGTGGAAGAAGGTCTGGCGTTCGGTTGCGCCATCGATCGCGGCGGCCTCCTTGAGGGTCGGGTCGACACCCTTCAAGCCGGCGAGGTAGAGAATCATGATGTACCCGACGTGGCGCCAACTTGCGGCGATCAGAATCATGTAGAGGTTGATGCTCGGGTTGCCGAGCCAGTCGATGAGGTTCTCCGGGTCGGTCCGACCGAGGAGGTTGTTGATCAGGCCCTCTTCCGGCGAGTAGATCAACTGCCAGATGAACCCGACCAGGGCGAGTGACAGAACGACCGGTACGTAGAAAGCGTTCTGATAGAACCTCGAACCCTTCAACTCCTTGTCGAGTTGTACGGCAAGGAACATGCCGAACGGCGTCGCGATGAAGATGAAGAAGCCCAGCCAGATGATGTTGTGCGTCACCGCGGGCCAGAACGGTGGGTAGATCGTGGCGATCTGTTCGTAGTTGGTGACGCCGACCCACTCGATCGCTTCGACCCCGCCGATCCCGTCCCAGCGTGCAAACGAAAGCACGATCGACAGGAACGCCGGAACCCAGACGAAGAAGACGTGGATGGCGGCAGGGATGCCGAGCAAGAGCGCGAGCACCACCTTGTCGCGGCGAGTGTGGAGGCTGAAGTGTGATTTCTTCGGCTTTTTCTCCGTCGACTCGCTCGTCGCGACTTGGGTGGCACTCGCGCCCATACTCACTACCTCGCTATCGCAGGTGGACCCTACTGCTCCGTGGCGAAGATCGCCGTAGCCTGCTCTTCCATCGACGCCGTGATGCCGTCGATGTCTTCCGGATCATTCAGCCAGTTCTGGATCGAGGGCAGCACGACCGTCGACGCGAAGTCGGGGCGGGTGTCACGATCGAGGAACTGGGCGATGTTGTCGACCGAACCGATCAACTCCAACGCCTTGTTCTGCAAGCCGGTGTAGCCACTCGTGTCGGCATCCTTGGCCGTAGCCAGCCAGTTCGAGTTGACGGCCGTGTAGTAGTTCTGGGCCTCGCCGGTCCCGATGAACGCCGCAAGCGCCTTGGCGCCTTCGATGTCGTCAGGAGCTTCCTTCGACAGCATGAAGCCGTCGATCGGTGCGTCGACCGAGTCCTGCCCGAACTCCGGATTGACCTCCGGGAAGGCGAAGAAATCGAGATCGTCGCGTGCCTCTTGCGAGAACTCCTGGAACTGCTCGCCGACGAACATGCCGAGCAGATACATGCCGGCGTCGCCGCTGGCGGTCGACTGCGCAGCTTCCTGCCAGGTGCGGCCGAGCGCTCCGGGCTGGTGGTAGGGCAGCATGTCCTTCCACGCAGCGAAGACTTCCTTCGTCCGCGGATCGTCCCACTTCTCGCGATGCGCCATCAGGTCAACGTGGTACTGATACCCGTTGACGCGCATGTTGAAGTAGTCGAACGTGCCCATCGCCGGCCAACCGTCCTTGTCGCCAAACGCGATCGGGACAAGACCGTCGGCTTCCATTGCCTGGCAGACCGCGACCCATTCGTCCATGGTCGTTGGGACGGTGTAGCCCGCATCTTCCCACACGCTCTTGCGATAGAAGAGCGCCCACGGGTAGGTGACGAACGGCACGAAGTACTGCTCGCCGTCGAGACCCGTCGATGCCTGCTTGAAGCCGGGATCGAAGTTTGCATCGAGCTCAGCCGTCCACACGTCGCTGATCGGGGTTGCGAGACCCTTATCGGCGAAGAACTGCATCCGGTAGCCGGCGAACCAGGTGAAGACCTCGTCCGGCTGGCCCTGGAGATACGTGTTGATCTGCTCTTGGAACGTGTTGTGGTCGACCGTGTTGATGTCGAGCTCGGCGCCCGAGACCTCCTGGAACCGATCAAACATCGCGCCGTAGGCGTTCTTGGTCAGCTCATCCGAAGCGTTGGATCCAACAGAAACCGTCGTGCCCGCCATTGGCAGTCCCGCCGCTGTTGTCGTGGTGTCTTCGGCAGCTGCCGCGGCGGTTGTGTCTCCACCATCATCGCTACAGGCTGCAAGCAAGCTTGGAACAACCAGAAGGCTGCCGCCGGCCGCTGCTCCCTTGATGAGATTCCGGCGGCTAATGCTCGGGCCGCTGGAGTCGTTCGGTGTCTCGATCTTGGCCATTGAGGCTCCTCCTCCATGTGTCTGTGGGTTCATGCTTGAACTGATTCAAACAGAATCCAACAGATCGTCCCACCATTTGACCTGGAAATCGGGTTCGTGTCAAGTGACATTTGCGCCGGATGCTCGGATTCATCATATCCTCAAAGGCTTCCTTCGCAATTCGAACTCAAACACCTGACCTGTGGATATGTGGTGGAATGTGTTGACTTGTGGGTTCTCTTGGTGCAATCTTGACCGCATGGGTCACGCGCTCTCATTTCTCGGCACGCCGGCATACGGAGCCGACTACAACCCCGAGCAGTGGGATCGCGCCGTCTGGGCTGAGGATCTCGACCTCATGCGCACGGCCAAGGTGAACCTCGTGAGCGTTGGAATCTTCTCCTGGGCACACCTCGAACCGCGCCCCGGCGTTTTGGACTTCTCGTGGCTCGACGAGGTGATGGACGGCCTCGCCGGCGCCGGTATCAGCGCCAACCTGGCCAACGCGACCGCTTCTCCCCCGCCGTGGTTCTCGCGTCTCTTCCCCGAGACACTCCCGATCCTTGAAGACGGATCACGCGTCTGGCCGGGCTCTCGTCAGGCGTATTGCCCCAGTTCCCCGATCTACCTCGAGCACGGACTCGGACTCACGGCCGCGATCGCCGACCACTTCGCCGGACACCCGGCGCTCGCCATGTGGCACGTCAACAACGAGATCGGCGGACACAACGCGCGCTGCTACTGCGACGTGAGCGCTGACGCTTTCCGCACCTGGCTCAAGTGTCGCTACGGGGATCTCGACGGCCTCAACGAGGCGTGGGGTACGTCATTCTGGAGTCAACGCTGTTCGGACTGGGACGACGTTCTCCCTCCCCGCCAGACGGGCACCTTCCACAACCCGACACAGGATCTCGACTTCCGCCGCTTCTCCTCCGCCGCCTGCCTCGACATCCACCGCGCCGAGCGAGATGTGCTTCGGGCCATTACCCCAACCATTCCGATCACGACGAACTTCATGGTGAACGCCTTCAAGAAGGACCTCGACTACGCGTCCTGGGCTCCCGAAGTCGACATCGTCGCCAACGACCACTACCTCAACACGGCCGACCCGGAGGCCTACATCGAACTCGCGTTCGCGGCCGACGCTTCCCGCTGCCTGGCCGAGGACACGCCATGGATGGTGATGGAGCACTCGACGAGCGCCATGAACTGGCAACCGCGCAACATCGCGAAACAGCCAGGCGAGATGATCCGCAACAGCATCCAGCACGTGGCTCGAGGGGCCGACGGCGTCATGTTCTTCCAGTGGCGCGCGTCCCAATCAGGCGCTGAGAAGTATCACTCCGGCATGGTCCCCCACGCCGGCACGGACACCAAGATCTGGAGAGAGGCCAGCGAACTTGGCGCCATCCTCGATCGACTCGACGGCATGATCGGCACCAGCGTGACGGCCGAAGTTGCGCTGGTCTTCGACTGGGAGTCGT
>JASJHC010000415.1:0-11280 GCA_033791245.1 Acidimicrobiia bacterium
TGGTTGAGTCCCCGCGTAGTGCTCTACGACTGGACGTTGTTGTTGCTCCCCGGAATCATCCTCGTTACCCGGCGAGCGGAACTGAAAGACGCATGGCTTGGCCTAGGCGGATTGCTCGCCGTTGCCGCGGCGTTCAGCCTCCAATTCACCGAGACGCAACTGGATTCCGGCACCAGGGCCGTGCAGCTGGCGGTGCCGGTGTTAGCTCTCGTGGCAGTCCTGGCCACGCGGTCTCTCACGGCGAAACCGGCCGATTGACCGGCTTGTCCTACAGCCGTGGGATTGGCACCAGATGGATGGTCTTGTTCTCCGGATTCATATCCCACGGGGCAACTGCCGCCGCGAATCGGCGTAGCTCCAAATAGAGTTCGCCGACAAGCTGGGCATTGGCTTGATCAATCCGGCCTGTGCCAACCACAGCACCTCCACTTGCGACTCCGTCCACCAATACAGACGTTGCTCGGGGTCAGTATGCAACAACGAGTTTGAAGGAAGACAGAAACCGGTGTTGCACCGCGAACGACGGACCTAGCGAAACTCTGGATCTAGGACGAGACAGAAGGGGTGACCCGCCGGGTCGATGTAGACCCGGAACGTCGCACCGGATTGAAACTCCGCCTTGGTGGCCCCGAGCGCCAGCACCTGTTCCTCACCGATATCTAGGTCGGGCACGTCGAAATCGAGGTGGGCCTGTTGGGGATGGTCGTCGCTCGGCCACACCGGGGGCTGATGATCGGGGGCCAGTTGGAAAGCAATGGTCGCACCAGTATCGCTACCCAGTTGCACCCAATCCCAGTCATCGCTGTCATGTTCAACAGGCCAACCGGTGATGGCGCTGTAGAAGGCCGCAAGCGCCTGCGGGTCAGGGCAGTCGATTGCTACGAGGCTGAAACGAGCGATACCGGTCATGCATCGACTCTAGCGAGGCGCCTTTCTGGCTGTCTGCGTCTCTCAGCCGTCGGTGGCGCCTCCTCCTGTCCTGGAGCTCCGCCAGGTGAATACTCGGATCCAATCTCGCGAAAAGAACTGGAAGAAGCTGGAACTGGATGCAGGACGTAGAGTCACCCTATGGATTCACAACACCTGCCTTCCTTCCGGCTCAGTGGTCAGGTCGCGGTGGTAACCGGGGCCAACAGGGGTATCGGTCGAGGCCTCGCCGAGGCACTAGCCGCCGCCGGTGCGACCGTCGCTGTCACCGCGCGGTCCGTTGCCGCCGCCGAGCAAGTTGCCACTGAGTTGAGATCCGCCGGCGGATCTGCCACGGGCCACGGCATCGATGTGGCAGATATCGCGTCCATCCGTGCCGGCATCTCTTCGGTGATGGATCAGCATCAGCGGATCGACATCCTTGTTGCCAACGCTGGACTTGGCGCCAATCACCCCGCTCTGGACGTGGACGAGGCTTCCTGGGACGAAATGATGGACGTCAACCTCAAGGGCCTCTTTTTCACAGCCCAAGCCTGCGGTAAACACATGGTCGCCCAAGGTTCTGGTCGGATAGTTGCGGTGAGTTCGCAGGCTTCACTCGTCGCGATCCGTGATCACGCCGTGTATTGCGCATCCAAGGGTGGTGTGAACCAATTGGTTCGTGTGATGGCACTCGAGTGGGGCCCATTTGGCGTAACGGTCAACGCCGTGGCACCCACCTTCATCTACACCCCGGGAACCGCTGACAGGCTTGATGATCCTGCCTATTTGGCAACCGTTGTCGACCGGATACCAGTCGGACACGTAGGCCAGATCAAAGACGTCGCAGGAGCAGTCGTCTATCTCGCCTCTGAAGCTGGGGCGATGGTCAACGGATCAATCGTCGCCGTCGATGGAGGCTGGACCGCCCAATAGCCACGTCCCGCAAGACTGCGTTCCTCCTCAGTTACACTCCGTCGGCCGAACTCGGGACCATCATGAACGCAGCGCAACACGATTCCCGCCCCACGACTCTGCTGTTGTCGTCGTGGTCGCTGTTTGCGGCGCTTGCTCTGCTGCTGCTCGGCAATGGGTTGCTTGGATCGCTAGTTGGTATCCGCGCCGAACTCGAAGGCTTCGACACCATCCTCACCGGAGTCGTTCTCGCGTTCTACTTCATCGGTTTTGTGGTTGGCTCGCAGCTTGCCCCTATCGCCGTAACCAGAGTTGGGCATGTTCGGGTCTTCTCCGGGCTGGCCTCGCTGGCGGCTGCAACCACTTTGCTTCACAGCGTGACGTCGCATCCGGTGTGGTGGGTCATCGGCCGAGCCGTGGTCGGCGCCAGCATCGCCGGACTGTACGTTGTCGCCGAGAGCTGGCTCAATGCCAGTGCAACCAACAAGACCAGAGGCCGCCTACTCTCGGTCTACATGGTGGTGGTGATGGGAGCCATCGGTGTTGGCCAGCTCCTCCTCACATTCGCCGATCCCTCCGGGTTCGAATTGTTCTTGCTCGCGGCGGCACTCATGTCACTCTCTGTCCTCCCCATCACCCTGTCAAACAGCCCGGCGCCCTCCTTTGACCTCCCCACACGGATGCCGTTGCGCGATCTGTGGCGGGCGTCCCCGGTGGGCCTGGCCGGCGGTCTTGGCTCAGGAATGGCGAACGGGGCAGCCTTTGCGATGGGGCCCGTGTATGCGATCTCCATCGGGATGAGTGTCGACCGTCTCTCCGCTCTGATGGGAACGTTGATTCTTGGAGCGGTATTGCTCCAATGGCCGATCGGCGCCTGGTCCGATCGGGTCCGTCGGCGTCGCTCCATCGTTGTCGTCAACCTTGCCGCAGCTACCGCTGCCTTTGCGATCACTCAGGTCGACCCCACCAGCACCTGGCTGTTTGCCGTCATCTTCTTGATCGGTGGCACTTCGTTTCCTGTGTACTCGCTGAGCTTGTCACATCTCAATGATCTGCTCGAGCCGCACCAGATCATCGCGGCATCGTCAATGTTCGTCCTCACCTGGGGCGTCGGCTCCGTAATCGGACCGATTCTGGCGGCGGTTCTCATGAGCACCACTGGGCCGGAGGGACTGTTCTGGCTGATGGGAGGGGTCCACCTCGCCGTCGCGGTGTTTGCGATGTACCGCATCGTTGCCAGGGAAGGGATGGCGATATCCGACCAAGAGGACTATCTGCCGATACCTGCCCGTGCCTCGAGCCTTATTGGCGTGCTGACCAAAGGGAAACGCTCCTAGCCCGCCCGCAGTGCGGTATGAGCGCTGAGCGCCGCAATCAAATCGGCAGGCTCGTCGGTACCAATACGGAACTTCTTGCCGTTGGCCAGTTCCAGTTCCACGGCATCAAGCCCCCACACGTTGTACATCCACCCACCTGAGATACCGCGGATACCCCATCCGTGGTACCACTTGTTGCGGACCTGACGGAACCCAATGATGTTTCTCGTCTCGATGATTCGCTTCGGCCATCCCGGACCAAAACGTGCCTGCACCCGGCCCCCATCCACAGTGACGGTGAGAGTGTTGAACCAGAAGACAACTGCGGTGACGATAAAGAGCGAGACACCCATGAGCACGAGCGCTGACGTTTCTTCACCGTCGGCAAGGGCGACAATCAGACCGCCAACCGCAACCATCCAGATGAGCACTAATACGCCGAGGTATCCCGACTGACGGTGTCGGTACTCCATGTTCGCTCAGACGCTCTTGGGGATCCTGCCCACCACTGACAAGACCCCACGCAAGACCTGGTGAACAGGATCGGCGGTCGGGGCGTACATCAGCGGACAACCACCCTCGATGACCCGGATCCCATTCTCACGACCCATCTCCGCTGCTTCATGAGAGACGCTTCCCGCCCCGACACCGCGGTGCATCCACACATGCTTGATGCCGAGCGAGATGCAGTCCTTCATGACGTCTTCAGCATGAGCCGGGCTCGTCGCTATAACGACCGCATCCACACCACCTGGGATGGATGCCAGGTTCGGATAACTCATATCGCCCTCAAGCTCGTGGGCGTTCGGATTGACCGCATAGACGTTGTAGCCACGCTTACGAAGACGTTGGTATACGGGATTGCCACCGTGCGCCCCGCCCGTCTGTCTCGAGACCCCGGCAACCGCGATTCTCTTCTTCTTCAAGAACCTGGTCGTTGCATCCTTCATCGTGGTCGTCATGCCTACCTCCACACCCCTGTTTGCGGTTCACAACGTCGGCGCAGATCAGCACCCATCATCGACGGTATACGGAGAATGGGTCCGTGAATAGGGGTCATACGTCACAGCTGGACCATTGCTACCTTGTCACCAGCACGACGAAAGAGGAGCCATGAAGATCGGTTATGCGGGGATGGGGATCATGGGACGCGGGATGGCCGCCAACCTGGTGCGGGCGGGCCATGATGTCACCGTGTGGAATCGCACTACCGAGCGCACCGCCGACCTGGCGGCCGCAGGAGCCGCGGTCGCTGGTAGCCCAGCGGAACTGGCAGACCTGTGCGACATAACAATGGTGTGTGTCTCTGATACGCCAGACGTCGAAGCAGTCACCCTTGGCGACAACGGCCTCCTCAATGGCCTCAGCGAAGGCAAACTCGTTGTTGACCACTCCACAATCAGCGCGTCTGCCACCAAGCGTCTGGCAGCCGCCGTTGCCCAAGTAGGCGCCGACTGGGTGGATGCACCAGTCAGTGGCGGCAGTGAAGGCGCCGAAAAAGGCACGCTGTCGATCATGGCCGGCGGGAGCGCAGCCTCACTAGAACGTGCCAAACCGTACATGGAGTCCTATGGCAGCAATATCTCCCATGTTGGCCCGACTGGTTCCGGCCAGATGGTCAAGCTCGTGAACCAGGTGCTGGTGGTTATCAATGGCCTCGCCGTCTCCGAAGCACTGCTGCTCGCCGAAGCCGGCGGTCTCGATCTCGACGCAACTATCGAAGCTGTCAAGAGTGGCGCTGCCGGATCGTGGATGCTGGCCAACCGGGGACCGCAGATCATTGAGAGAGACTGGCGACCCGGGTTCACCATCGATCTACAACAAAAAGACCTGCGCCTGGTTCTCGAATCAGCAGACGAACTCGCCGTCCCCCTGCCGGCTACCAGCCTGGTGTTTCAGATGTACCGGGCACTCCAGCGCCGTGGTCTTGGGAGCGAAGGCAACCATGCTCTGGTCAAGGCACTCGAGGAGATGGCAGGCCTGGAAATTGGCAATAGACCAGATCACTGAACGGACCCAACACCGTACAAATAGCCGGAATTCACCGCTTACAATCCGATCATCCTCGGTAAGGAACCATGCTCGAAGACCCCATCGTTCAGCTCTCAGGAGTCGTCGTTCTGGCGTTCTCCATCACCTGGCTGGCCGAACGCGTCCGCATCCCCGTCATTCTGCCCCTGCTGGTTACCGGCTTTCTGATCGGCCCGATCTTCGGGCTGGTCAATCCCGATGATCTTCTTGGTGACCTGCTCGCACCTGCGGTTTCCATTGCAGTTGGGCTGATTCTTTTTGAAGGCGGCCTCAGCCTTCGCATCCGCGAGATGGAAGGCCAGCAACGGGTGCTCTGGCTACTCGTTTCAGTCGGCGTTCTCATCACTTGGATCATCGGCGCCGTCGTGACCCGGATGTTTACCGATCTATCACTGGGGATGTCAGTTCTCACCGGCTCGATCCTCGTCGTCTCCGGACCCACGGTCATTGGCCCCCTGCTGGCGCTGGTGCGACCAAGCCGATCAGTTGCTTCGATCCTCAAATGGGAGAGCATCTTCATCGATCCGATCGGGGCACTGCTCGCTGTCATTACGTTCGAGGTGCTGCTCTTGGGCGGCGGCGACGGTGGTCTCGGCGGCATTGTTGCCGACATGGTGGAGTTCAGCCTTGTGGGCGTAGCGGTTGGTGCAGCCATCGCCTACGGTGCGAGCACCGCGCTGCGCCACCACTGGGTGCCCGAGCACCTGCAACCGCTGTTTGGCCTCAGCATCGCCCTCTTTGCTTTCATGATCGCCGACACGCTTGTCGCCGAGTCGGGTCTTCTGGCGACAACCGTCCTCGGGTTCGCCCTTGCCAATCAGCGCAAAGCACGCACCGACCAGATCGTGCAGTTCTCCGAGGTTGTCCGAGTCCTACTCATCGGTGTCTTGTTCTTGATCCTCAGTGCCCGCCTCACCACCGAGCAACTCCGGGTCGACCTGCCGGGAGCGATCGCGCTGATCCTCGCCCTCGTATTGGTGGCGAGACCACTGGCCGTCGCCGCCTCAACCTGGCGCTCCAAACTCAGCTGGCAAGAACGCTCTTTGCTGGCGGGCGTCGCTCCTCGCGGAATCGTTGCGGCATCAGTTGCTTCGGTATTTGCGCTCGAACTCCAGCATGAAGGTATCGCCGGCGCCGAAGAGCTCACTCCCCTCGTGTTCGCTGTCATCGTCGGAACGGTGACGATCTACGGCATCGGGATGGGTCCCCTGGCTCGACGTCTCAGCCTGGCCGAGAATCACCAGGAAGGTGCCCTGGTACTCGGTGCGGGCCGCGTGGAACGATCAATTGCTGATGCCTTGGCCGATTCTGGAGTTGCTGTAGTTGTGGCGACAACCAACCGCCAGGACCATTACGAAGCGCGCATGGCAGGGAGAAGGGCGTTCTACGGAAACGTCCTGGCAAGAGATGTCGACCTCGACCTCGATCTTGCCGGCATCGGACGGTTGCTGGCCCTCACCCCGAATGACGATGTCAACACCCTGGCCAGCACTCGATTTGCGCCAACGTTTGGTGGTGCTGAAACCTTTCAGCTGGCACCACGCCGCAAGGCAACAGGAATCGACTCCGACCCCGCAACCGAGTTTGGAGGACGACAGCTCTTTGGTGCCGACTGGAGCTACCAGGCACTCGATGACCTCCTCGAGTCGGGCGGAGAAGTGCGGCGCATCAAGATCCCCACCGACACCACGATTGCCAACTCCCAGCTGTCATCGCCAGACATCGTGGGGGTTCTATTCGTTGTTAAGACGACCGGCCGCGTTCAGGTGATCGTATCGTCCAACACCGAGCCGCTTCGCGATACGGCTCCCGGCGACACGGTGATCGCTCTGGTAAGACCCGACAGCTAGGGGTTGGTGTGAACCAACCACCTAATAGGGCGGCCACGGCAGCGGCGGACGATCGACTGGCGGTTGTGGATGCACCGGAGCACGTCGCAGATTCTCGACTCTGTTCTGCAGCGATCCACGTTCCATAACGCCGAGCAAGTCCTCGACTCGGGTTCCCAATGGGCCATCAAGCGCAGTCGCAAGCTGTCGCAGCGCCGTCTGCTCTCGTTCGGGCAACACCACACCGCTGAACTGCCACAGCACCGTTCGCAGCTTGTCCTCGGGGTGAAACGTCAACCCATGATCGATCCCCATCAGCCGGGTCCCGTCGGAGATCAAGTGCCCCAGTTTTCGATCGGCATTGTTGGTCACGAGATCCAAGACCGCAATAGGCCACAGGGTCTCCGCACCGGACTCAACAGCGGCAATCGGATCGAACCCGGGATCGATGTCGATAAACCTCTGCACTGCACCGGGCCCATAAAGACCATCGCCGAGCGCCGTCTCTGGAACAATGTCGTATCCCATGGCTACCGCGACCTCGTAGGTCAGAACCTCGCGGACGGCCAACGACTCGACCGTGAAGTCCCACAGCGGACGCTCACCGGCGGTTGGTTTGTATACAACTTTGATCCCCGTTTCGGTCACCGCAAGCAACGTCGCGTTGGAGGCGTCGACAAACCGACCTATGACCTCAGCGACGACAGGCTGCCAGGTCATGAGGTGAGGATTCTCACGGTCGAAAGGAGCTGAGATCACCGTTGCTGCGGGGGCAGTTGTGACCGTCTGGGTCCATGGCCAACCCGCATCGGGGGCATGGTGGCCGGCCTCCGGTCACGGCCACGAGTGCCTCCCTGGCAAAGCCATCAAGCTGCGCAAGCGATAGCTCATAGGCGACAGGTGGATCACCCTCCTCTGTCGAGATGACCACCAACGTGGCCGTGTCATCGTCGAGCCTGAGCTGCACCGCACCAACACGAAAGCCCACCGGTGTCTCCGCGTGAACCCCACCCGGATCGATCGAGAGACCGGCACCTATCATGTTCTCCTCACCGAGGAGACTCTGTGCCTCCTGGGCAAGAACGCCGACCTGGAACTTCTCGATGAGATAGGCAATCGCCTCGCCATCGACGACGAACTCCAGTAGGAATACTCGGTTGCCGGGCTCGCCAATAGCGCCTCCTGCAAAGCGGTCGACGGTCATCGCCAACTCCCCGGTCCGGCAATGTGATTCATGACAGGAACCCGCACCGATCCCGACGCGTGCAGATCCACAATCGAAACGCTGGCGGGCAGAACATCGAGACGGTGAATCAGGTCGAGCGGCATGCCCAGATAGTGCGCCAGGGTGACCCGTATGACGTCGCTGTGGCTGGCAACTGAAATCGCTGCCTTCTTGTGCTGTGCGGCCAGTCGTTCAACCCCGGCGACAGCTCGGTTTTGTACTTCCCCGAGAGTTTCTCCGTCAGGAAAGCGAAACCGGGCGGGAGCGACCATCAGATCTTGCCACGACTTGAGCTTGTATAGGGACTTGAGCGTACGCCCGGTCCAGCTCCCGAAATCGGCTTCGATAAACGCTTTGTCGATGCTCGGCTGCATCTTCCGACCGGAAGCCACCGCCGCCGCCGTTTCTCGACATCTCTCGATGGGGCTCGTGTAGATCGCGTCCAGCTTGATGGATGCGAGGTGTGTACCCAGGTCCTCGGCCATCTTGTGGCCTGCCGGCGACAGGGAGATACCGGGCGTTCGGCCGGAGAGACGGTTCCCGGTTTCCGGCGTGATGGCGTGGCGGATCAGATAGAGGCGCATAGCGGCAGCCTACTTTGGCATCGCCTTTCCCATGACGGGCGTGCCTTAGGCGGCGCTCGGACCGCCAAGCAGACGGGCGGGAAGCCGCACGATCGCTTCGAGCAGGTCGAACACTCCCCGTACCGAAATACCGATCAAACGGAACGGAATGCTCAACAGCCAAACCAGCGGGTAGATGATCAAAGCGAGCAGTGCCAGCGGCCAAGCGACTATGGCTAGCAACACCCACATCAGGAATAGAAACATTGGTGACCCTCCGAGGTCTTGAAGAACCCTCATCAACGGCCGGTTCCTTATCCGAAGACTGGAACCGCCAACAGAGTTGCTCACACCACGAGACGATGTGCCCGCCCAAGCCGGATACGAATACGCCAACGGTTGCTGTCATCGCCAGCAAGGCCGGTGTAGAAGCCAGCGAGGTGCTCAGCACCCACTCGATCTGTTGAAAAAGAAACTCCATGACCCAATTGTGAGCGATGGCACGCCTGGCCGATATCGGGCATACCCCTGGTTCGACCCTGACTCGACTAGGGGGCTTGCCAGGGTCGGAGCCAAGACCGCCTCGCTCCTTGTACCGCGTTGGCAAGACGACCATGCTGGCGATCATACGAATCCAAACAGCCCGTTGCCACTTCCCTGGAGCAGCCTGATACCCGCATCGGCCTCCCCCCGAGCAACTCTGCGGTGGTCTCGATTCCTCCGCTCTGACTTCGACGAAACCCGGCTCGATGGCCTCAGTACTGCGACCCGCGCCGGACCGCTGAAAGCGGCGTTCCACCTCTACAACAACAGCGACGATGTGTCCGCTCTCACCGCTGCGGTTGCGGGATCGGTCCGCTAGCTGCGATTGATGACATCTCGCCCCCTCTAGGGACCTTTGGCACTTGGGTCAATCAAGCGGACGAGAGATGCTGGAAGGGAATCTCGAGGGAGGCCGCTATTCGAACCTGTCTCGTTGTCTGTGTCACTTCTGAGAAGGCGGCTTGTCGTGCCGCCAGCCAAGTCGCCAACGCCTTGCGGACCCGGGGGGTCGCCGTCGATCTGGCGTGCGGACGTGACCTCGCTGCGCTGGATGAATACGACGCAGTTGTACTCGGGGCTCCCTTGTGCCATGGCCATTGGGAGCGCGTTGTGTGGAGGTTCTTGCGCCGCCACCGCGATGCGCTGGAACAGAAGAACGTTGCCCTGTTCACATCTGATACCTGCGGAGGAGATCAGAGCGGATACGACAAAGCGTGGAGTTGCACGATCAAGATGTTGACCAGGCTCGGATGGCTCGCCCCAGTGCGCATTGAGGTATTCCCCGACGCCGCGGCCACAAGTCCGCAGTCTTCATGCGAGATACGCCCAGATGTCGAACGCTGGGTTGGCAATCTGGTTGTCTCCATGCATCTGACCGATCGGGGCATCCCAGGACAGGTCAAGTAGCGGCTTCACAACGCCTTGATCCGGGTACATGATGGGGGAAGCGGACGAAAGGGTTGTCTCTATGAGTCACGACAGTGGGTTCCGACGCAACGATCACGATTCGATGCACCGCCCAACGCTACAACGCCAAGGCACCACCAAGGCCTCGCGGCATCTCGAAGAGCAAATGAAGCGCCGCCACGAACACCACGAGCGGCTGCGCCGGATCTTGGAAGCCAAGAAGACCGAGGTCTAAGCCTCGGTGGACCACTAAATAGAGCAGACTTTGCGTAGTTGGTGGGCCAACTCGATTTTGCCGGAGACGGTGACATCGTGCAGTGGCGCCCGACCCCACATCCACAACCGAACTCGATCAGGCTCACCCGACAGGACTGCGGTCGGCTCCGCATCAGGTATGGACTTCGCCTTCGGGATTCGATAGTCGCGGCCGCCTCTGCTGCCGACAAAATGGCCCAAATCGACGGTCCACACTTGCCAACCGCTCTGGATGCGAATCACATCGCCGCTCGGGATGTACTCACCCCAACCTGCGATGCGAGTCACGAACGCATCGAACACCTCGGCGATACCGTCGACGGCGAGCTCCGGATCGAATGTGCTCTCATAGCCGTGTGCCTGCTCGGCATCGATACGGTGTACGGCAGTCTCGTGCGCCATCCGCCGGATCCAGAAGCCCACAGTCTGTTCATCAACGAAGGCCTTGGCCGGCCGCGCCGGATCAGCCCCCGCCAGTATTTGTGACAGACGGCTGGCTGCGGCCCGGTACCACTGCAGTGGATCGCCCATCTCGGGCAGCTGCGCTTGCGCCGGCCAGGAGCCGATCAGGTTCTGCTCGACAATGTCAGAGGTGCGGCTGTGCACCGCGGCAACGTGGACCAGAAGGTCGGCCACACTCCAGTCGGGGCATCCGGGAACAGTGGCCTCCAACCCTCGGGCCGCCGCTGCGGCCAGTAGGTGGGCATCGGCATCAAGATGGGAGAGGTACTGATCCATTGGCAACATCCAGCCACGATACCCGGCAGACCGGAGGTCAACAGGGGTCACAA
>JASJHC010000416.1:0-7315 GCA_033791245.1 Acidimicrobiia bacterium
CCAGCGATCGCCGCCGCATACTTCTTGGCACGGAACAGCCACCAGATCCCTATCCCCATGGCATAGGTGGGTTTGAATGCAAGGAGCCCGATTAACAGCCCGGCTCGAAATGGGTGCTCGGAGCGGAGCGACAGGAAGACGGCAAGCAGCAGCGCTCCCACCCAGAGACCCATCTGCCCGAGCTGGATCGTCCACAAACCAGGAACGCTCAGAAGAGCAACTCCGACCACAGGCGAGGCTCGTTTGAGCCCGACTCGCGATATCGCGACTGCAAGTGCTGACGCACCGCCGACAAGAAACGCTAGGTAGGCAGATACGAACGGCAGTGCTGCAAACGGAACGAAGAAGAGAGCGAAGAAGGGAGGGTGGCGGTAGTCCTGGGAAGTGATCTCTGAGTGCCCGGTAGCTGCCGCGATCCGGGGTCCCAGCACTTCGGGGTGGTACATGCCTGCACCATTGCCCTCAACGACGAGCAGCCCGGTACCGTGGAAGACTGCGAAATCGAATCCCAGTCGATCAGTCGGCCTTGCGGTATCCAAAAGCACCTCTTGCAAGATACCGACCGATGCCGCAACCATGAGCGAGATCGCTAAGACGTATGCTCCCTTGACTGCGATTGTGCGATAGCTCACCTTGACGCAATCCATCTACGCAACGGCGTTTCCTTCGCCAATGGTGGCGGCCATACGCTCGACGGTCTCAAACAGCTCCTGAGGGCGGTAGGGCTTGGACAGATAACCATCCATTCCCGCCTCGATACAGCGTTGCCGATCGTCGTACGCCGTGATGGCGACGATGGGAAGGTGAATTCCGCGGGTGCCCTCTTCGGCACGGATCGCGGCTGTGGCTTGGATTCCGTCCATAACGGGCATCTTCAAATCCATCAGCACGACATCAAAATCCTCGAGACGGGTTGCTTCGAGGGCGAGCCTGCCGTTTTCAACAGCGGTTACCGAGTGATCTCGGTTCTCCAACATTCGTGTGGTTAGACGCAGATTCGTCGGGCTGTCGTCTGCGATCAACACCTTGAGACTGCTGCGTCCCTCCCGGAGCCAGTGGCTAGTGACGAGTGGGGCGTCCCCACCCTTCGCGGCGAGCTTTACGACGGCCAAGATCGTATCTCCGACATCACCAGGAGCGATCGGCCCAGCCAGATAGCCTGCAACTCCAAGTTCCCGACACAGCGTGGCGTCACCACGGCGGCCGGAGGGAACAGTAATGACAACCGGGATCTTCGCGCTGAGTGCTGACGTGAATCTCTTGTAGGTGTGGAATGGATCATCACCGACAGCCAGCACGACAGCCTGAATCGGGTTGCCACGTTCGGCGGCACGTTGCACCGCGCTAAACGCCGGCTCGAGGTGGGCAACAGCGATGGGGGACATTGCGGTCTCTCCAAGCGTCGTGACCAGCCTGCGCCGATCCGCCTCGACATCGGAGATGAGCAATACAGGAATCTCAGCCGAAGCCGATTGGGACGCCTCGACTACGGATGCTGTCTCATCGGGAGCTTCACCATGCTTTATGGAAACAGCACATTCGAAGGTGCTGCCTTCGCCGGTGCGGCTCTCAAACGTGATGTCTCCACCCATCCGTCTGGCGAGTCTCTGCGCAATTGGCAGGCCAAGACCGATGCCGCCGAAGTTCCTGGAGGTCGCGGCATTGCCCTGGGTGAACCACTCGAAGATACGTTCCCGAGCTTCCTCGGGGATACCAATCCCAGTGTCGGTGACGCTGATCACGAGGTCGACGTTGCCGTCGGCGCTTGGCTTCCCGACAACCGATATCCGAACGGCGCCAACGTTGGTGAACTTGAGAGCGTTCTCGACGACGTTGTAGATCATCTGGCGAAACCGCCCCGGATCGCCGATTAGCCAGTCGTCCAGCCCGGGATCGAACTCATGAGTGAGCGAAAGGCCCCGCTGCAACGCCAGCGGTGAGAGCAACTTCACAAGGTGATTGATGGTGCGGCGCAGCAGGAACGGGGTCGCCTCAAGATCGAAATCGCCTTCTTCAAGGCGGGAAACGTCGTATAGATCGTTGACCAGAGTCAACAGCGAATCTGCCGATTGTTGCGCCGCTACCAGGGAGCCCCGCTGCTCCAGCGTGAGCGACGCGTCGAGAACTGAGGAGGTCTGGGTGATGATCTCGTTGACGCGGCTGCGAATCTCCTGGCTGGTGTTGACCAGGAATCGGGAACGTGCGTCGGCAGCCCGGTGTGCGGGCAGGTCACGCAGGGTATCGCGCAGGTCAATGGCTTCGTCCACGACGGCAATCCCCCCTCTTTCCGGTCGAGATGTGGCAGCGGGCCGACTAATTGTGCCATCGGCCCAATAACCTCTCGACTTGATCGACGTTTGTCGGTAACTGGCAACGCCAGACTCAGCAGATACGAGGAAGTTGCTCTCCCACCTGGGTATCCACGACCCGGGTGGCGCCAAACGCCGTCTTGGCCACAACCATTCCTGGGTGACCTGCGACGATCTCACCGATGGCGACAGCATTTCCACCGAGTTCATCGGCGTGCATTATCTCCAGGGCCTGATCGACTTGGTCGGCGGGAACCACGACGACCATCTTGCCCTCGTTGGCGACATAGAACGGGTCCATGCCCAACATCTCGCAAGCCGAAGCCACGGCCCGCTCCACAGGAACGCTGCGCTCCTCGACCACCACACCAACGTCGGCCGCGGTTGCGATCTCGTTGAGGGTTGCGGCAAGACCACCGCGGGTGGGGTCACGCATGGCCCGCACCTCGATCTTGGCATCAAGCAACGCGGCCACCATGTGGTTGAGGGCGGCGCTGTCGGACTGGATGGTCGACTCGAATTCGAGCCCCTCACGCACGCTCATAATCGCCATGCCATGGTCACCAATCGTGCCGCTGATGAGGACGACGTCGCCTGGCCGCACCTTGCTCGGGTGAATATCGATACCTTCGCGAAGCACGCCGATGCCGGTGGTGTTGATATAGATGCCGTCGCCGTGCCCACGATCGACAACTTTGGTGTCGCCCGTGACGAGCTTCACTCCGGCGTGTTCCGCGGCCTTAGCCATCGACTGCACGATGGCGGCCAACTCGGCAATGGGCATGCCTTCTTCGAGGATGAAGGCGACGCTGACATAGATGGGGACCGCACCAGCCATGGCAACGTCGTTGACGGTGCCGTTGATGGCGAGTTCACCGATATCGCCACCGGGGAAGATCCGCGGCCGCACCACAAAACTGTCAGTCGACATGGCGACCCGGCCCGGGGGCAGTTCGAAGACGGCGGCATCGCCCAAGCCTTCGAGATATTCGTTGCTGAAGGCGGGCAGGAAGAGATGCTCCACAAGTTCGGAGGAGAGTTTGCCACCGCCACCGTGACCCATGACGATGTTTGGTTGGTCACGGAGCGGGGCTGGACAGCTCCAGCCTTCGATAGTGGCGCCGCCGTCCGCGCTCATGTGGACACCCCTTCAATCTCAATGAATCTGCCGTAGCTGTAATAGGCGGCGCAGGCGCCTTCGTTGGAGACCATTGTGGCGCCGAGCGGTTTGCGGGGAGTGCATTCCTTGCCGAACGCTTCGCACTCGTTTGGCTTGATGAGCCCCTGCAGCACCTCGCCGGATCGGCAGATCTCTGGCTCCTGCGTATCAATGTCACCAACGTCGAACCGCTGCGCCGCATCGAAGTCGGCGTAGCGATCTGACAGCTCCCAGCCGCTGCCGGGGATCATGCCGATACCCCGCCAGTTGCGGTCGGTCGTCTTGAAAACATCGGCGATCAACTTCTGCGCAGCCTTGTTGCCATCGAAATTGACCGCACGGGCGTAGGCGTTTTCGACCGAAGCCACGCCCGATTCAAGCTGCGCAACGGTCTTGCGGATTCCTTCAAGCACGTCGAGCGGTTCAAACCCGGTGACCACGATTGGCACCCGGTATTCGTCGACGATCGGGCCGTATTCGGAATAGCCCATGACCGAGCAGACGTGGCCGGCGGCGAGAAATGCCTGCACCCGGTTGACCGGCGAGCTGAGCACGGCCCTGATCGCGGGAGGGACGAGCACGTGCGAAACGAGCATCGAGAAGTTGGTGAGCCCCATTTGCTTGGCCTGATAGACAGACATGGCGTTGGCGGGGGCGGTGGTCTCGAAGCCGATACCAAAGAAGACCACCTCTTTGTCGGGGTTGTCTTTGGCGATCTTGATGGCGTCGAGCGGTGAGTAGACGATGCGGATGTCGCCACCGGCGCCTTTGACCTGGAACAGATCTTGGGTGCTGCCGGGGACCCGGAGCATGTCACCAAACGAGCAGAAGATGACGTCGTCGCGGGCGGCAATGGCGAGGGCCTTGTCGATAGTGTCGAGCGGGGTGACACAAACCGGGCAGCCCGGTCCGTGGACGAGCTCGATGTTGTCGTTGAGCAGCTTGTCGATACCGTTGCGGATTATCGAATGGGTTTGCCCGCCACAAACCTCCATCAAGACCCAGTGCTGAGTGGTGATTCGGTCGATCTCGTCGAATAGCTTCCGAGCTACCTCGGGATCGCGGTATTCGTCGAGATACTTCACTTACGTTCCTCGCCGGCGGCGATCGCTTCCTCTTCGGCGAGGGCCACAGTCGCATCGAGTTCCGCCTCGAGCACACCCATCTCCTTCATCAAGGCGAGGGTTTCGTGGGCGGACTCTTCGTCAACTTTGGTGATGCCGAACCCGACATGGACGATGGTGTAGTCGTCAACCTCGGCTTCGGGCACGAACGACAGACAGATTTCCTTGACGATTCCATCAAAGTTGACCTTGCCCATCCGGGTGCCATCGATTTCATAGACCTCGACAATCTTGCCGGGAATACCGAGACACATATTGTTACCTCCGTCCTGCCAGAGCGACTTGGCCGAGTGCGAGTCCGCCATCGTTTGGCGGAACCAAACGATGAACCAAAACCTCGAAGCCCGACTCTTCCAAACCCCGTTTGGCGGCTTCGAGCAGCGTGACGTTTTGAAACACACCACCACTCAAGGCCGCTGTATCGATATGGTACCGCTGCCGCATTTCCCTGGCGGCCGCCACGATGGCGGAGGCAAGGGCGCGGTGAAAGCGGGTGCTGATGACCGCGACGGGAATCTCCGCAACGACATCCCCGGCAACGGCCGCGATTACCGCACCTGGATCTAGCACCAACCCGGTGTCGGTCGTGATGAGATCGAAGCGGTACTCGCCCTCAGCATCAGGTGTGCCAAGAGCCTCGAGTTCGATGGCGGCTTGGCCTTCGTAGCTGATTTCCTGGCGAATCCCGGCGATCGAAGCAACCGCGTCAAACAGCCTTCCGATACTGGTGGTCTCGATCGAGTTAAGCCCGGTTTCGAGCTGCTGGCGAACGATCCGCCGCTCCTCTTCCGATGCGTGCACGACAGGCGGGAGACGTTTGTCCCAATCCACGTTGGCCGCCCATAGATGCGAAAGCGCCATCCGATAGGGACGTTTCACGGCCGCATCACCACCCACGAGCTGGGCGACGCCGAGGTGACCGACCCGGCTCAGCCCGTCGAGATCGCCGACGAGGATTTCCCCACCCCAAATGGTTCCATCAGTGCCGTATCCGGTGCCGTCGAAGCTGAATCCGATGACTGGGCCGGTATGGCCGGACTCGGCCATCACCGAACCAATGTGAGCGTGGTGGTGCTGGATGCGGATGAGACGATCGCCGTAGTGGTCCTCGGCCCACCTGCTGGAGAGATAGCGGGGGTGCATATCGGCGACGACACGTTCCGGTTCGATGCGAAACAACCCTGTCATGTGTTCGACTGCCGCGGTGAACGCATCTAGCGTCTCAAGGTTTTCCATATCCCCAATGTGTTGGCTCATGAAGCCGTTCTTACCGTCTGCCAGACAGAATGTTGCCTTGAGTTCTCCCCCGACGGCCAGGGTCGGGGGCACCGCAATCGGGAGTCGCACCGGAAACGGGGCAAAACCACGGCTGCGCCGCACCGGCAGTTCAGCACCAGCGGCGACCCGGACCACCGAGTCGTCACAGTGAACGTGGATGGACCGATCGTGCAGCAACAGGACATCGGCGAGCTCCCCGAGTTTGGCCCGTGCCTCGGTGTTGCTCTTGACGATCGGTTCGGACGCGTAGTTGGCCGAGGTCATCACCCACACGTCACCTGGTTCTAACAGAAGGTGGTGGAGCGGGGCGTAGGGCAGCATGACGCCGATGCGGCTGTTGCCGGGTGCGATGCCGGCAACAAGATCACTGTCGCCTGATTCTTTGACAAGCACGATGGGACGTTCCCTCGATTCGAGGAGACGTCGCTCCTCGGCAACGAGATCGGTGACTGCTTCGGCCGTGGCCAGATCGGCAGCCATCACGGCAAACGGCTTGGCCGTCCGGTGTTTGCGTTCCCGCAGGGTGGCGACGGCGTCGGCGTTGCGCGCATCACACGCGAGGTGGAAACCACCGATGCCCTTGATGGCGACGATTTCGCCGGCCGCAATCCTTGCCCTCGTTGCGGCGATGACATCATCGACGGGCAGACGGCTGTCTTTCTCGAGCCAGACATGTGGTCCGCAGTCGGCGCAGGCATTGGGCTGTGCATGAAAACGTCGGTTGGCTGGGTCGTCGTACTCGGCCTGGCAGCGGTCACACATCAGGAAAGAGGCCATGGTCGTGAGCGGCCGGTCGTACGGGGTCTCTCTGGTGATGGTGAAGCGGGGCCCACAATTGGTGCAGTTGATGAACGGATAGCGATAGCGCCGGTCCTGCGGATCGTTCATTTCGGCACGACAGTCGGCACAGACGTCGAGATCTGGCGAGACCAACGTGGTGGCGTTGTCGTTGCGCCGGCTTTCGACAATGGCGAATTCGGTGTCGCCTGCAGGGTCGATGTCACGACGTTCGATTGCGTCGATGTGGGCCAGCGGCGGCGGATCGGCCAGAAGCCGAAGCACGAAGTCGTCGATGGACGCCCGTGGGCCTTCGAGTTCAACGAAGACGCCGGCGCTGTCGTTGCCGACAAATCCGTTGAGATCTAGCGACATCGCCAGCTGGTAGACGGTGGGGCGGAAGCCCACGCCCTGGACGACTCCGGTTACCCGGAGCCGCTGCCGGATCACGGGTACGGTCTCGTCATTCATGCTCGGCCCAACCGTACCGCTACCCATCTACCACAGTGAGGGGCCAAGGACCCACAAGATCAAGCCGCATGGCCCGTGCCAGAGCTCCGCTAATCGGCCGCAATGTAGTCCCGCCAGGTGTGCTGTGTGCCGGCATGCCCGGCACCAAATACGCCAGAAGCGGGTTGCTAGCGGTCCGCTTCAAGGGTGACCCATGC
>JASJHC010000417.1:0-4795 GCA_033791245.1 Acidimicrobiia bacterium
GGTGAGGAACTCGATCTCGCGCTCGATACCCTCTCCACCCGGGTAGCGGCCTGCCCCGCCACTTCCGGTACGCAGTCCGTAGCGGACAACCCGGAACGGGTAGTGAGCCTCCAAGGACTCGATCGGAGTGTTCTTGGTATTGGTCATCCCGGTATGGATGCCGGATTGCCCGGCGCGACCGGGTCGGCCTCCTTGACCCCCACCCAGAGTCTCGTAGTAGGCAAAATCGTTGTTGCCGATGAGTACGTTGTTCATGGTTCCCTGGCTAGCCGCCGGTACCCGCGCCGGGGCGGCTTTGGCGAGAGCACCAAGCAGAGTGTCCGCAATCCGTTGGCTGGTTTCGACGTTGCCGGCAGCAACTGGGGCGGGAGGGTTGGCGTTGACCAGTGACCCGGCAGGGGCCGACAACCGCATTGGCCGGTAGCAGCCACCGTTGGCGGGGATCGTCGGATCCGTAGCAACGCGGACTGCGTAATAGAGGCAGGATCGGGTTACGGCATCGACAGCGTTGATGTTGCCTGCGATCTGGGGGTTCGTCCCCGCAAAATCTGCGACAAGGTCGGACCCATCGATGGTCACTGCCACCTGAATGGGCAGGTCGGCATCGCCCCATTCCATGTAGTCAACGAACTCGTACCGGCCGTCGGGCAGGTCCGCCACCGCGGACCGCATCCTGCGCTCTCCGTAATCGAGAAGCGCATGGACCACGGTCAGATAGTGATCCAACCCCTCGGCGTCAACCAACTGACGGATACGCAAGGCCCCGGCCTCGTTGGCGCCCAGCTGCGCAGACAAGTCCCCAAGACGCTCGGCTGGTGTCCGCGTTGCGGCAAGAAATGGGACAACAAACTCGTCAATCCACTCGCCCTTGTATACCGCGGGCATCGGTGCGACCCGGTGCCCTTCCTGATCAACCGAAACGGCATGGGCCGGCATTGAGCCCGGCGCCTCCCCCCCAACATCAGCGTGGTGCGCCCGATTGGCAACCCATCCAATGAGGTCCCCGTTGCGATGCACCGGGCGTACCAGGGTGAGGTCGTTGAGGTGGGTACCGCCGTGATAGGGATCGTTGACCGCATATTGGGTGCTCGGCTCCATGTCATCACCAAACGCACCGAGAACCGCGGCGACCGACGCCGGCATCGAACCAAGATGAACCGGAATGTGTTCTGCCTGGGCCAGCATCTCACCGGAAGGAACAAAGACGGCAGCCGAACAGTCAGCTCGTTCCTTGATGTTCGGCGAGTATGCCGTGCGCCGCAGGACAACACCCATTTCCTCTGCGATCGCGGCAAGCCGGTTGCGGGCTACCTCGAGAGTGATCGGATCGATGCTCACCAGGTCACCTCCAAAGCCCCGCTGCCATGGACGACTGCTCGTTCACCGGGGGCAAGGAATGTAGTGGCTTCTATCTCTTCGACGATGGCGGGGCCAACGATCTCATCACCCTCGCCAAGAGCGGCCCGAGCGACGACACGGGCTGTCACCTCGCCAGCCGCGGTCATTACGCGACGGGCGGGCCGGTCCGCCTCTCCAGTAGGAGCAACCGCCGGCAAATCCGACCAGGTCAGAAGTGGGCTTCCGACGCTTTCGGCCCGGACGGTGACCACCTCGACCGGGTCTTCGATCCTGGCGAAGCCGTTCCGCTCCTTGTGCATCGTGTGGAACCGATCAACCAGCACAGCCCACCCCTCACCTGTGGTGTAGGGAACGGTGGTCTCATGTGACTGGCCCCGATAGCGCACGTCGGCGAACGCCGCGGTTGCCACCAACGTTGCACCGCCGGCTTCAAGTCGTTCTTCCGAGCTGGCGACAACAGTCGCTATCTCGGGGTCGAGGTTGTCTCCCTGGCGGAGCAGGTTGGAGCGGGCTGCATCCGCCCGCGGTGGGCTCAACAACAGGCCCAAGGCAGAGAAGACGCCGGCAAAGGGCGGGACGATCACACCCGCCATATCGAGACGGCGGGCCAGCGCAGTGGCATGAAGCCCGCCCGCTCCACCGAATGCAACCAAGTAGCCGGAGCGAGGATCCGCACCCTGTTCTATGGATACCGTCCTGATCGCACCAGCCATGATTTCCTCGACAACGGTGGCGATCCCCAACGCGGTGTCGACTCCGCTCATGCCGAGCTTCTCCCCAATGCGAGCGAGCGCCTCTCCAGACAACCGACTCTGCAGCGGAAGCGACCCGGCCAGCGTCCCGTTTGGATCAATCCTGCCCAGCGCAACGTTGGCATCGGTAACGGCAGGCTCCACTCCCCCCTTGCCGTAGCAAGCCGGCCCTGGCATTGCTCCCGACG
This sequence comes from Acidimicrobiia bacterium, assembly GCA_033791245.1. Taxonomy (GTDB): domain Bacteria; phylum Actinomycetota; class Acidimicrobiia; order Spongiisociales; family UBA5794; genus JAAETI01. The sequence continues at coordinate 2,300 of JASJHC010000417.1, forward strand.
AACGAGGCCCAACCCGCAGCGCCCCGCCACCGTCCACCCAAGCGATGGAGCCACCACCGGCGCCGACGGTGTGAATAGCGACAGACGGCATCCGACAGGGATACCCGGCGACAGGCCGTTCATAGAGCACCTCGGGCCGACTGTTCTCAATCCGACATACATCCGTCGATGTTCCACCCATGTCGAAGGAAACAAGCCGATCCCGATTCAGGACTTCTCCCATGGCACTAGCTGCGACGACGCCGGCGGCAGGTCCGGAAAGCAAAATCGATGCAGGCAGGGTGGACGCCTCGGCGATAGGAATGAGACCGCCGGAAGATCGCATCACCTCGACATTGCTCGGCAAACCGGCCTCCGCGGACCGTGCAGTGAGGCGGTCGAGATAGCGGCCGGTCTCTGGTGCTAGGTATGCGTTGAGAATGGTTGTCGAGGTGCGTTCGAATTCACGGAACTCTGGCGCGACCTCGCTCGACAGCGAGACCGCCAGGTGCGGCCAACGTCTTGCAATCTCAGCGGCGAGTTCCTGCTCGGCAGCGGAGTTCTCAAACCCGTACAAGAGAGAGATGGCAACAGCCTCGGCACCTCCGAGAAGTGGGTCCAAATCGCTGGCGTCGGCTGCCTCAAAGCGATCTGCGCGATCGACTAGCGGTGGGGCTCGATCGGCGAAGCTGTCGTAGAGGGAAGGTCGATCCTGACGGCCAATCTCAATCACGTCCTTGAAGCCCGGGCTAGTCACCAGCGCGGTCCGCGCCCCACGGTGTTCAAGCAAGGCGTTGGTCGCAACGGTTGTCCCGTGCAAGAAGCGATCGGCGGGAACGCCTAACTGTTCTGCTCCATCGACCACCCCAACGCTTTGATCGTCGGAAGTGGAGGGAAGCTTCCCAGTCAGGATCTGGCTGCCATCCCAGCCGACGAGATCGGTGAAGGTGCCCCCGACGTCAACGCCGAGCACCGCCGGAGAATCAGCTTGCTTCATGTACCATCACCAAAAGTTGATAGTGAGGTATCGATGTCGGTAACAGTCAGCTCTACGCCAAACCCGAACGCGGTCAAGTTCACTGTGGGAGTAGACGTCGGCGGCCCGACCACCTTCGTCCCCAGCCAACCAACTGACGACCCGCTTGGCCAAGCCCTCCTGGGCTTGCCGGGGGTTGCCAGTGTGTTCATGAGTGCTGATTTTGTCACGATCAACAAGTTACCCGACGCAAGCTGGGAACCAGTCATTGCACCGGCCCAGGCGATGCTGGAGTCACACTTCGCCGCCTAGTTAATCGATCGACTCGCACCGTCCAACGTCCATCTGGTCTGGGTGGTCTCGCTGGCAAACGCTTCATCGTGGGTTGTCACAATCACCGCACCTCGATAGGCGGTGAGCGCATTCTCAAGACGTTCGATCGACGGCAAATCAAGGTGATTGGTCGGCTCATCGAGCAGCGATATCCATGCACCCCGTCCTAGCCCGGTTGCTATGGGTAGCTTGCGGGCTTCCCGCGGCGGAGGCAGCTCCGTTGCCAGCACTCGCTGTGGGTCGGACCCAAGCACCGCCACGATTCATTCAGGCATTCAAACAGCATGGAACACGCCGAGGTGCGGCGTTCGATCAGCCCGGGCGTTCCTCCATCGCAAGCAGGTTCGGGACCGCAATCACCTCGGGGACTGTCTGCAAGGTTGCCGAGCCGTCGCTGCCGAGGGCAATCTCGACGGCAACGGCGCCGGCTGGCTCCCTGACATAGCCATCCTCCGTGCCCACCAGCAGGCGGTAAGCGACCTCGATCCGGTAGGTACCTGGCGTCGGGGTGCTTGCCGCATAGGCCCGAACCCATTCAACATATGACGAGGCGGCATCGAGTGGGGCCGGCGTTCCTTGAGGAAGCAGCGCCGCGATCCGATCCGCCACCAAGCCATCCCCATCGATGGTCAGATAGTCACGGACAAACCACTCCGCATGGAGCACCGCCAGGCGCTCCTCCTCGGCAACGTTGATCAGCATGAGATCCGCCTCGGTATACATACCGGCAGTGGCAGCCGGCAGAGGCGGCTCGGCACCAGGCAACTCGACGCTCGGCACCGAACTCACCAGGGCTGCTTGTGTAGTTGTTGTCGTTACAATCGCAATTGGCGCGGGAGTGGAAGCCTCCCCACCAGGCCACTGGCTGGCGACGTACAGGCCTGCTGCCACCGCGACAACTCCGACCGCAACAATCGCTCCAATACGAAGTCGCGGGTCGGGCCGCTTTGCCGCAAGGGCTGCCCATGGAATGTGTTCTAGTTCCTCGAATTCAGGTTGATCCGTCATAGCTCGAACGTACGGATTCATCTAGGCCAGTTCAAGAGGTTCGATTCGAGTGACGACCCAAGGCATTGGCGAGTCCCCCAGCAACGCCACCTAGCCCCGAGCTTCTGCTCTGCAGAGACTCGCAACCAACGCCTATCCCCGAGCTTCTGCTCTGTAGAAGCTCGCAAGCTAGACGGCAGCGCTTTGCGCAGCCGTCTAGC